>NZ_JAKKRH010000031.1:0-61443 GCF_025654465.1 Shewanella sp. SM101 | reverse complement strand
CCACCCTGGCGTTCTAGTTTTAACTGTCTCACCCATTTATCCATAGTGGACTTACCTACGTTCATCGCCTTTGCAGCTTCGATGATGCTATGGTTTTTATCGAGGACTAATTGGGCTGCTTCAAGTTTGAATTCAGCACTAAATGTTTTTCTGGTTGTCGATCTCATGTGTTCACCTAAAGTCATCTACGAGGTAATAATATCACCTCTATTTAGGTGGCCAAAATTAGTGTGCCACTACACAGGGTAAACAGAACATGATGAAAGATGAAATCGGACATGTGAAATCATGGAGACCTTACCAGTTAATCTTGGAATTGATCCATCCAGCATTTCCAGACGAACCAGGCTTTATGTTAACTGGCTCTATCTGTTATGACGCTACAGACATATCTTTAAGTGCAGACTTACGTGACAAGAGTAACGCATATATTGTTTGTGCATTGAATAAGGATGTAAACACTTTTGATACTATGATTGACGCTCTCCACTACCACATGTTCCAGCCGGTGGTTTTAGTAAATACAGGAGCCTATGGAGGCTCATGCGCAAAAGCACCTTACCGAGACCCTCACTTACGATTGATCTCTCACTGTCATGGTAACAACCAAGTGTCAATCAGTACGTTTGAAATGAATATGTTCGATTTTAGACGTGACAGTGTTGGTAAATCAATGCAATCCGGAAACCAGATAAAAACACAACCCGCAGGAGTTAGAAAATGATGTGTTTTAAGTCGGGTTTTGCAGCCCTGCTTGATATTAGCTTATGGGCGGGTTGGGCCAATATAGTTATGGCAATAGTTGCAGTTTTGGCACTGTTATTTGCTCGAACTCAAGTTGAAAGTGCTCGACGTGATAGTAGACGAGCTTCCGCTTATGCAGCATATAGTGAGTATCTTAAACTTTGTATTGAAAATGAATCATTTGCTAGAGGTATGGAGATAGAGATTACACGTAATGAAGATGATTATTCTAAATATCGTTGGTTTGTGGCCAATATGCTTTTTGCGTTTGAGCAGGTACTTGAAGTTTGCAAGGATGACCCTACTTGGAAGGAAACTATTCGACATCAACTACTTCGTCACAAATGGCATTTAGATAAATCTGGTTCAGCCAAAAGAGACGAATGGGGCGCAGATCTTAAAGATTTATTTCCAAAGTGAGAGATGAAAGAGGAAAAGAGGGACACCGAGGAAAAAGATAATAAGAGGGACACCCACATGTTTCTGAGATGAAAAAGTGCTCATCTAAAGCATCTACGTGAAAATAAATGATGATAGTGTGAAAAACTGCAGCTAAAAGGTACACAGGAATTAACGAAATTAAGCACGCTCGTTGAAGTGGCCGTTGGCGGCATGGCCGCTCATTCATATCTGACCCATAGGGATATGGGAAATGTCACCATTATATCGGGAACATAATTGACCATGTGACCGCGGCATTCGCGCATCCATATGCAGTAGATGCCGCCGTCGAACCCTCTGGAATGACTTTTATTATTTAAGCAGAGCGTGTCACTGGAATGAGAGTGCTTAATTGTGTCGCTGGATTTATAGTTTCAACATCAAAACATCACTATATCAAGGAACTACTATGTACTTCATTGCTGCTTTTGGTTTAATGATGTTGTTATTAAGTCTAGTGATGGCTGTAAAGCCTGAGTCTTTCTCTAAGGGGATTATTTCATTTAGCGAGCAGCCCTACTTCCATATTGCTGAAGTGTTTAGCCGAGTTATTGCGGGTCTCATTTTTACCCATTACTCAACCGATACTCAGTTTCCACAGACCATTTTTGCGATAGGTATTGTATTATTCAGTGTTGGAATGGGCTTGGCGTTAACGCCTCCAAGGTTACATAGGAAGTTTGCGCTATGGTCTGCTCAATACTTCAACAATAAATTCCGTTTAATTGGTCTATTTTCCATCCCGCTATCTTTGCTACTTATCTATTCTGCTGTTGGCGCCTAAAAAATAGTATGCAATCCAACAACAAGGATTTTGTCACAATAATTTAGTTTTAGCTAAAGCAATCGCAACTTGTAAAAAACAATGCTAAGGTAATGATTCGTATAACAAGTATTGCTTTCCAAGCAGAATCTGTCGGAGAAAAAGGATGTTTATCAGATATATTTTAATGCTCACTGCCGTGCTGCTATGCCTTTACCCTGTTTGGGGATTAGTGAGCCCAGCAAGCTACTTGCAGGAGATATTAGAGGTTTATCCCGATGCGGAACAAGCCAGTCATACTCAAGTACGAATTACGGCGGCTATTTTATGGATAAGCAATCTGACGCTATCATTTGCGTTACTATTTATTGCAAAATTCATTAAACAACCTCAAACGTACAAATTCGCGAAAATATCGTCTATCGCATTAATTAGCTATCCATTTATTCTGACGATAACAGAGGCAATTTCTCACAGTATTCTATACCGCCACCTAGTACATCCTACGTTTACAATCGAGTTTTCAGCGCAAAAATTGTTCTATTTCGTATTTGGCCTGATCATTCTGGGAATTTATCAATCCCAACAAGAGTACAAACGCGCCAAAGAGAATGGTTAATTTATCAACATATTTTGAGGAAAAACCATTGAAGTTCTTTACCTCTTTTATTTTTGCTTTTATTGGCTCAAAATTATTATTCAAATACTTCGATTTTCACTACGATATTTTTAGCGATCCTTTTGAACCATTGAAATTTATTATTGATACGGGTGTGTTCGTTGTTATTTTTATATCGACACAGATACTGTATGAAAAAATATTCAGTAAAACGAAGAAACAAGAACAGCCATAATTCCCCCAACTAATGCACATAGGGATAATGCACAGAGGGACCATGAATAATATATGCTGTTAACACGCTCACAAGCGCTAAGCGACCAACCGAAACCACATAGGAACTAAGATGCTTTATATGCGAAAGATAATTCTCCCACTGATCATGCTAAGTCTTGGCGCATTGCCTCTATTTACTCAAGCACAGGACACAAGCGCGTTATGGGGTAAAAAGTACACTGAGGTGAAATCGAGTTTATTGGCTGCTGGCTGGGTATTAGCGCCTGTAGCAGAAGATGAAACGCCAATAACAGCAGATTACCCCGAAATAACCTGTGGTAACGGCGCGATGGCAATTTGCTCTGTCGGCTTTAAGCGAGACAATAGTACACTTGCCTTAGTTGTTGAATCTATTGAACAAGAGCTTATTGTGACAGGTGAATACTAAATAGCCCAATAGATGATGTTAAACTCAGCCTAAGCATCTAATGTAAACGAGGTAGTGATGTCATCTATCCCCCAATCAAAACAAGAACTTGAATTGGCTATTTACTCAGTTTTCCCCAAATTGATGGCTGACTATCGTTCAATCCCAGCCCAAATGTCCCGAGTGTGCAGCATAGAAGGAAACATCAAAGGTACACAAATTAGTGTAAGTGATACCGTCGCTTACCTTATTGGTTGGGGTAAATTAGTGCTCAAATGGTACGAGTTAACATCGCAAGCACTCCCCGTTGATTTTCCCGATACGGGTTATAAATGGAATCAACTGGGATTATTAGCAGAGCGATTTCATCATGAATATAGCCTATGGCAATATACTGATTTACTTGATGAATATGAAATGACAATGAAAAAATTGTCAACGCTGATTGCGAGTCTCAGTGATCAGCAACTGTACGGCATAACTTGGTACGATAAATGGACTCTGGGCCGTATGATCCAGTTCAATACTTACTCCCCGATGAAGAATATGCGTACCAAAGTACGACGATTCAAAAAAGACAATGCATTACCCTAGTAAACAACTCTTTTAAGCACGGAGGTATTCATGCCAAGTACCCACACTCACCCGCAGTTAGGTCCAAATCCCAACGATAAAGCGCCGATGAAAGGCTTTCCTCAGGTTGGCTTTCTTAAAAATTTTATTTCCCGCGAGAACATTATTGTCGGTGATTACACTTATTATGACGATCCAGCAGGTCCTGAGAGGTTCGAGTCAAATGTACTTTATCACTTTGACTTTATTGGCGATAAACTGAATATCGGTAAATTCTGTGCCATTGCGAAAGACGTGAAATTCATTATGAATGGCGCCAATCATCAAGTATCTGGCTTCTCGACTTATCCTTTTTATATCTTCGGCAATGGCTGGGAGAAAGCGGCGCCCAAGCCCGAAGATTTACCTTTTAAGGGCGACACCTGTATCGGTAACGACGTATGGATTGGTTATAACGCCACTATCATGCCTGGGGTGAAAATTGGCCACGGCGCCATTGTTGCCAGTCAATCCGTAGTGACAAAAGATGTGCCACCCTACGCTGTGGTTGGCGGTAATCCTGCCACAGTGATCAAGCTGAGATTCGAGCAAACTGTGATAGATGAGCTTGTTGCCATCGCTTGGTGGGATTGGCCGATAGAGAAAATCACTCAACACCTACACGCCATCGCAGGGGCAGAACTCACAACATTACAGCAGGCAACCTAAATAACGCCTATCGCGAGCAAGACTGAACAAAAAATCTCAAGCGACAAGCATTAAGCAACAAACATAAAAAACCGCCATTAAACGCAAACAAAATCCAATATGCGCAATTTTGTACAAAAGCGCTGAGGGTGTCTGGGTTACTATCAGGCACAACCCGCCATTAATACACTAAACACGGAGGCCTACTGTGAACACAGAACATGCGGCCTACCAGATTGCCGATGAATTAGGTGGCCTCGAGTTACTCAATGCCCACTACCATAAACAAAACTTTAGTCGGCACACCCACGAAGGTTACACAGTCGGCGTGATTGAAACGGGGGCGCAGCGTTTTTATCGCACGGGTGGCAACCATGTGGCGCCAAAGCACAGCATCATTCTCGTCAACGCCGACGAAGTCCATAATGGTTGTAGCGCCACCGAGGGCGGTTGGTCCTATCGTGCCATGTATCCAGTACCCGCGCAGTTTGCCAATATTAACAGTGAGCTAGCATCAAACCGCGGTGCGCCCTATTTCCCTGAGCCCGTAGTGTACGATCCTGAATTAGCCGAATTACTGCGCTTCACCTTTACGACTTTAGATACATCGGACAATCGCTTACTGCGCGAAAGCTTGGTCTATTCAAGCTTGACACAGTTGATGACACGCCATGGCAAGAATCACCCAAGCGATGACCTCACTGTAATCGCTAAGCCTGCGTTAGCACTGGTGAAATCCTTTATCGACGATCATCCTGCAGCCGACATCTCCCTTGAAGAGCTGGCAACACTCGCGGGATTAAGCCCCTATTATTTGCTGAACCAATTTCAGCGTTATTACGGCTTACCGCCCCACGCTTACCAAATTCAGGCAAGAGTGAGACTCGCCAAAGGAAAAATCAAACAAGGCACACGGCTGCTCGATGTCGCCCTCGATTGTGGTTTTCACGATCAAAGCCATTTGAATCGACATTTTAAGAAGACAGTCGGTGTTACGCCAGGGCAATTTGCCAAAGAAATAGGCCGCAATATTATCCAAGCCTAAACAATCACTTTAAGTTAATCTGCCATGCTCATTCTTGCTTTCTCCTCTATTGACTAAGCAAGCAACCTTATCCAAGCATTTATTATTTAACAGCAACCCCATCGCCGCTATTTTTAGGAGCCAAAGTGACCACCGACAAGCTTATAAAACCTGATGTTTATCCTGTGCATCCCACAAAATCCAAGGCATTTTTAAAAGGCACCTTGGCCATGATGCCGTTGACGATAGCGGTTGTACCTTGGGGAATTTTAGCGGGCTCCTTCGCCATTGAGGTTGGGCTAACGCCCATTGAGAGCCAAGCTATGTCGGCGATTATCTTTGCGGGCGCGGCTCAATTAGTGGCGCTCGGCATGGTGAAAGCCGGTATTGGTCTGTGGAGTATCTTAATTACGACGTTACTCATCACCTCACGCCATCTGTTATATGCAATGGCGATGCGCAGTCAAATCAGTCCGTTGCCGTTAAAGTGGCGCCTAACATTGGGCTTTTTGCTCACAGATGAACTGTTTGCCATCGCCAATCAAGGCAAGTTACATAAGTTCGACCCTTGGTACGCCCTTGGCGGAGGTTTGAGTTTCTATATCGGTTGGAACATAGCAACCTTTCTTGGCATAGTGGCGGGCAATGCGATCGAGAATTTAGATGAGATGGGATTAGATTTTGCCATCGCAGCCACCTTTATCGCTCTGGTCGTTCCTACCATAAAAAAGCCATCGATTCTCGTCTGTGTATTAGTCTCGCTCACCCTAGCAGTGGTATGCGCCGTTTTTAAAATTCAAGCGGGACTGCTCATTGCCGCCATTGCGGGAATGACGGCAGGTGTACTTTACGCCAAAGTGACCAAGGAAGCGGAACCCGCGGAACAATCCGCCAGCCAGTTAGCAAGCGCACAGACCAAAACAGAAGTGGATACTGGAGTTGGGACTGACATTAAGACAAAAACATTGTCAGGAGAAAAAGTATGATTTGGTTAATGATCTTTTCAATGGCGGCGGTTGTGTTTATCAGTCGTCATTTACTACTTGAGCCTAAACTACCGCTGCGATTAAGTAAGGGCACCCAAACCTTTTTAAGTTACTCGGCCCCTGCGGTACTCACTGCGATCTTTGCGCCCATAGTGTTTGTGCAGGAAGGTCAGCTCGATCTGAGCCTAGACAACAGCTATCTCATTTGCGCCGTAGTCGCTACAGTGTTGGCGCTCATCACTCGCAATACCTTGCTGACCACAGTGCTGAGTATGGGACTGTTTTTCTTTATCCACTAAGTAAGCAAAGAGTCAGTGCTCAGCAACGGCACTGACTCTTGCATCAATCACTGACACCGTCCCTACCACTCTTTTACACAGCCTAACCCTCTCTGAGACATCGCCCCCTAGAAAATTACTGACACGTTATCTTGATTTTCCACAATCTTCATATATTTAGACTCTTATGTCTGTGCAACTAACAGTATCGGCTTTAACGGTATTTCACACATCGACGATAATGGAAGAGTGATGATATTTATCAGCAATAACAAAGACTCAAACAATAAAAACAATATACTTAATCTAACCATATTCAAACTATTTAGTCTCTAAAACGTCCATTCAGAAATGTTATTTACAGCATCTATTACGGCATTAATCTCAGTATAGTTCTCGGTATAGCTCTCGGTATAAAGAGTCCATTTAAAAAGTTTTACATAATAAAATGCCGCATAAATATTAATCCACATTCAAAAACCAACCCACTAAATTTAAAGTAAATACACTATATTATAAAGTTCTAAATACCGTTTAAAAATAAAGTGATTAACATTTTTAACCAGATTAAAACACACCTCAAATTAATTAATTAATTTTTATTTTGTTTAATAAAAATAAAAGTGCTAGTTTTTAGATGTGCCTAGCAGTAATGATTATTTATATGATTCAGGACTACATATAATTGCCATCGGCGCTCTCAATGAAAGGACGTATTTTATTAAAATAAAGGAACAATCATGAGAACAAAATCTAGCCTGAGTATATTAACGTTATCCTGTTTAACCGCACTTGGAACTGTTTCTTTGTTGGCCGAAGCTGCTATTCCGAATACTATTCCAAAACTGTCAATGGTAGAACACGCTGCCCCTGATCTTGATTCGCTTAAAAATGATGCGATTAACGATCCCTCGTTTATCAGCTCGTTATTCTCCTTAGGACACCATCTTGGATATGCATGGGCTGGCGGTACGGCATCCCAGTATGTTGGTGAAGACATCGAAGTCAGAAGGGAATCGAGCAACGAATACAGTCTTAAAGCCCGCTATAACGGCAATGATCCTTATGCAAGCGGCTACAGAGCGAATGAACGTTTGAAGATAAATTTACAAAATATTCATTTCGTCACTAATCCTCAAAGTCTAAAGTTAGGTTCACCTCAAGTTTATGATCGTGAGGCTATTTATACTGCTCCTGTGGTTATCTATAACTGGGGCGATACCGAAGATACCGGTGTGGCCACCCTAAACTATGATTACACCACTAGCTGGGCCAAAACCGATAATTTCTCCTTCTCCGAGAAAATTGGCGTAACCAATAAATATGAAGTGGGTATTCCAGGAATAGGTGGAGCAAGTTCTGAAATCAGCGCCGAATTTTCTGCCAGCCAAGGTTGGAGTGAAACCGACGGCAAAAGTACAACGATTTCGAGTCAGGCGCAGTACCGCGCAATTATGCCGCCTCGCAGCAAACGTTATATCTCAATCACCCTATTTAAACAAAAGGCGGATGTCCCATACACCTCAAGTTTATATATGATGTACGATATAAAATATGAGAACTTCTTAAAATGGGGTGGTAATGCGCATATTAATCATCCGACAAATAGACCTAACTTCCCTTACACCTTTGGCGGAGCGAATGCGAATAATCTTAATGGACCAGAAGCCTTAGTCGATCAATATCTTCATCAAGATATAAACGGTTATGGTGTATGGGATTGGCCTGCAGCAATTAATTCGGCACAGTCAAAAAGTGGGTTTGAGTGGCAATTGGCGAATATTGTTAGACAACATGGCGCACCTATCAACGGTAAATTTACCGCAATAGATTCGAGTCAATTTAATATCGATGCGAGTGAATCCTATCCATTAACGGATGAAGACATTGCTAATCGCCCTAAAAGCGCTCAAAAGTTAGGACTGAGTCGCAATATTCAGGTTGCCGTCGGCGAACTCCAAAACAATGATGAAGATGGTTTAATCAAAAAACTGAATATTTCGCAATCAAGTGAAGTCATGTTAAACAATTAAAAACGGTGAGCTTAGGCTCTCAATAACAGCTATGACACCAGTATCAGAGAGATCTCGATACAACTAGCGAATTACTAGAAAGTTACTAGCAAATTAAAAATGTAATACAAAGCCACTTATTCGAGTGGCTTTTCTTTCGCTTCTGCTCGCGCCTTTGATTGCTCATCCATCAGGCAAATATAATCTTCAAGCTCTTGCCCGAAAGTGAGATCAAAATGACGGTTTAACCGCACAAGACCTGTGATGCGATCGACCCTGAAATTACGAAAATCAGCACGTAGCTCACACCATGTCAGTAAGGTCCAAGTACCACGCCAAAAATAGATGGCGAGCGGCCTAACTTCCCGTTCGGTGACATCCAGTTTGACATCTTGGTAGAAGAGTTTGACGTATTCGCGGCGCTGAGCCGCATTACGCAAGGGATCGAGGAATTGAAACTCATTGGAATCGAGGTAAAAATCCGGTGAAAACATTAGGGATTGATAGGCTTGTAATCGTTTAGGCAACACAGCTTCGACTTTAATCATCGCCTGCCTCGCGGCGCTACCAAGCTCCTTACCACCCCAAGTTTGTACCATTCGCATGCCAACTTGAATCGCTTCGAGTTCGGCTTCGTTAAACATCAAGGGCGGAACATTAACCTCATGGCGCAACAAATAGCCGACACCCGCTTCCCCTTCAATAGGAATGCCACTTAAACACAGGTCCTGCACATCACGGTAAATCGTGCGTGTAGAAACCTCTAACCGTTCAGCCAACTCTTGGGCTGTGGTCAGGCGTTTGTGTTTAAGAATTTGCACTATTTGAAATAGGCGATCAGCGCGGCGCATTAGCTCTGGTTTAACCCTTTATCTATCAATCAATTGATTAAGTATTATTACCCTAGGTCAATCGCTGGTATGTCCTTGAATACACACTTGAGTGTTTTTACGATTTGAATCATAAAATCCCGATATAGATCTCAACCTCAGTAGCACTAAGATAGACTTCAAAATCCGTTTGATAGCGTCGCTGATGAAAGCAATCAGCCGCGCTAAAATAACCCCACACTTGCCCCCAAAGATCGATAACACACTGGGGCATATCACCCTGGGCGGTGAATTTTAGGTATTTGCCAGCGTTAAGCTCCAATGGCGTAAAATGACTTGCATCAACAGGGGCATCAATTGCCTTACCCACCAGTACAGAAAACTCGCCATTCATGTCTGACTCATAGTCATAATACACGCCATACATGGGCGAATTAAGCATTGCTGTCAGCTGGGATGATTCAAAAAAGGCTTGCCACAGACCGCCTATTCTCGCGCTATCGACAGACATTTCTGCCCGATTATTCGTGCGGGTGCTTAGTCCAAGTAACGGTCGAGCATCAATATAAACCACATCCATCTTTGTTTCTTCCATAGAAATCTAAACCAATAGGTTAATGTTAGCGTCGTGCCTTAAGGGCACGACGCTAAAAATTTAACACTCGAGACTACTTATCCTTAGACCACAGACCGACTTTATTGCCTTCACTATCGGCAAATAAGGCGATATAACCACACTCACCGTCTTTTATCGGTGTGACTGGCAGGATAATCGTCACCTGTGCTGCGATCAGTTTATCCACTAAAGGTTGCAATTGTGCGCTGAAATGCAGATACACAGTGCTGCCTTGCATCGATGGTTGGCTCATGCTGCATTTGACTAGCCCTATGCTCGCCGCACTCGCATCTTCGGTGACTATGGTCGCATATTCCATGTCTTCCATATCGTCACGTTTAAACTCAACCCCAAAATGCTGCTGATAAAAGGCAACGGCACGGTTCATATCACTGACAGGAATTTCACCCCAAACTAACGGTGCAATAGATAACATTTTCACTTTCTCCTTGTTGAAAAATATCAATGATTCAAAATCTTATTTATAAAATTCAGGACAGAATCATTAACGGGCGACAACAAGAATAAAACAAGGCTACTGACAGCATGATGTCAGTAGCCTTTTAATAAAAGTGAATTTTGGCGTTTTAACTTAACCAGCAACCAAGATTATTTTGGCAAACTGGCTTGATGTGCCTGAATAAAATCATCCATGGCTTTGCTCGCCCTCGCTTGGGCGCTGGCTAAGGTATCTGTATCAACCATAGTTTCTACCACTTCGTAGTAGCACTTAATTTTAGGTTCAGTGCCAGATGGTCTGACGATCACCCGAGCCCCGCCCGCTAAGCAGTAAGTCAATACATCGCTCGGTGGTAAGTCGATTTTCTCAATATTTCCATCGGCAAAATGACGCTCAAGCGCCTTTAAATCATCGGTTGAGAGCACATCTAACTCACCAATCTTCACCGGTGGATGCTCGCGCAAATAGGCGCCAATATTGGGCGTGTCAGGTTTTAGCGCAATGCTCACCTGCGCATTGAGATGGAAGCCATGCTCACGGTAAATTTGCTCGAGTCTGTCCCAAATCGTTTGCCCCTTCGCCACCAGTTCGGCAGTTAATTGGGCAAATGCCACCAGCGCCGACAGGCCGTCTTTGTCCCACACCATGCTGCCAACTGTGTAGCCAAGGGCTTCTTCATAGGCAAACAGGAACTGATCCTCAGGGGACATTTTTGCAATCCCCACATTCATCAGCCACTTAAAGCCAGTGAGCGTGGTAAAGCTTTGCGTACCAAAACCCTGAGCAATTTTAGATAACAGGCTCGATGACACTATCGTTGTACCCGTAAGACGCTGATTATCTTTGGCATGAGATAACAAGTAATGCCCAAAGAGCACACCAACTTGATCGCCCGTCAACATCTGATACTCGCCATCCTCTTTACGCACTGCAACCGCAAAACGGTCGGCATCGGGATCGTTAGCACAGGCGAGCATAGCGCCGTGTTTTTTCGCCTCGGCAATCACTAAATCCATCGCACCCTTTTCTTCAGGGTTTGGGAAGTTCACCGTCGGGAAATCGCCATCGGGTTCACGCTGGGAGGCAACCGAATACACTTGGGTGAAACCGGCATCTTTCAATACAGTTTCGGCCATTTCAGCACCCACGCCGTGCATGGCGGTATAGGCTAAACTGACCTTTTCAGGAGCGGTATGGTTTTGCAGCACCTCAGCTTGCTGCACACCATGACGATAGCTTTGGTAAAAATCGTCCTGCAGGATAATTAACTTACCTTGGTTTACCGCGTCATCATGCTCTAAAAACGGAATCGCTTGATTCGCGGCGCGCTCAATTTGCGCGGCAATGCCAGAGTCGTGGGGCGGAATAATCTGCGCGCCATTCTCCCAATAGACTTTATAGCCATTGTATTGCGGCGGGTTATGACTCGCGGTCACCACAATGCCTGCTGCCGCATTAAAATGTTTTACCCCAAAGGCCACCAACGGCGTTGGCGCTACTTTGGACGTTAAGCGCACCTTAATCCCCATAGCGGTGAGCACACTCGCCGCATCATGGGCAAAATTAAATGAATCGTGGCGGCCATCATAACCAATCACCACGCCACGCTCGGCTGCATCTTTAATCTGATCAAGTAGATAAGCACCAAGACCAGCAGAGGTTTGGCGGATCACCAAACGGTTCATCCCCATAGGCCCTGCACCGACGACACCGCGTAATCCTGCGGTGCCAAACTCCAAGCGACCCGCAAAGCGCGCCGCGAGTTCGGCATCATTGCCGCTATCAATTAGAGTTTGTAACTGGGCTTGAGTGCGAGGGTCAGGATCATTTTCAAGCCAATGGTTTACCTGTAACTGCAGATGGGTATTCATATCACGCCTCATTGAAAATCATTTGCAATCACCTTAGGAAAAAGCAAGTAGAAGAACAAGCTAATTTGCATTAATTTCAAAATGAGCCAAGGGTATTGCCATAAAAAACGCACTATCTAACAGGTCATGCCAGATAGTGCGTTGGTTTTAACAAACTGGTTTCAAAACGGATTTAGAGTTTAAAGATATTGTCCTTCGTATCTCTGTCGATGAGCTTCACAAAGGGATCGACCCCCACATAACTGGGTTTTTCAGCCAAAGTGATCGTCAGCTTGTTTTCACCACTGACCAGCCTGTGCTTCTCAATCAATAACACCTGTTTGTCATCCTTTAGCTTATCGGGATCGGCACTAAAGGCACCGATATCGATGATGGCATCTAAAGGTTGCTCGGTTTCTTCACCTTTACCACTCGCGACTTTGCGACTGGCATAAATGCTCAAGTCAACTTGCGTCTTACCATCAGGCAGAGTGGTCATGACCGCATTGGTTAACCTAAGATCGTAGAGTGTGATGTCATTAAAAGACTCATCGATAAAGCGAGCTTGCGCTTCATCTGTGCCTTGCTCAAGGTAACTCACTAAATCCAATGTGGTTGGGAAAGGATCATTACGATACTGATAACGTGCTAAGAATGCCTTCAAATTAGCGTTGAGTTTCGCTTCACCCAACACATCTTTAATCGCCATCATCACCACTGAGCCTTTCTGATAATGAATGTACTGCTGATTTTCACTGCGCAGCAAAGGCATTTCTTTGATGGATTCAGATGAACGGCCACGTAAATATCTATCTAATTCATATTTCAAGAATTTACGGATCATTTTATCGCCGTACTTTTTCTCCAGCACCATCAGCGCCGAATACTGCGACAAGCTTTCGGATATCACAGCACTGCCCTGCACATCCGCAGCACCCACTTGGTGTCCCCACCATTGATGCGCCACTTCATGGGCGGTGACGTAATACACAGGATCGATATTATCCTCATTGCGTAAATCAGTAATAAAACCAATACGCTCTGAGTAAGGCACTGTATTAGCAAAACTTTGTGCAAAACTACGGTAACCCGGAAACTCCATAATTCGCATTTGCTTATGCTGATAAGGCCCAAATGCTTGTGTGTAGTAATCGATAGAATCTTTAACCGACTCTATCATGCGCGCAACGTTCCAAGGATGCTCCGCATGGTAGTAAACCTCAACCGCAACACCATTGTGCTCAGTTTTTTCCACCTGATAACGGCCCGAAATAATCGCGTAGAAATTCACCATAGGGCTATCCATTGAATAATGGAAATACTCACGCCCATCCTGCTGCCACTGTTTTTGCAAATACCCTGGCGCTAATGCAATTTGATCTGCACTTGTCGAAATAGTAGCTTCAAACTGAATGAAATCACCATCGACACCAAAGAAGTTTTGCGTGTAGTAACGGCTGTCTTCAAGCTTGTTCGCTCGAGCTTTTTCGGCTAAATCGCGCTTTTCGCGCTCGTGGCGATCCATCAGCTCATAGCCGTCTTGATAACCAAAGAGGGGCAATAGTTCAAAGTTGTTGATGAAGGTGCCATTTTCAACCACAGACATATCAAAGCCAGCTTCAGCAATACCCACAGACTGACGTACTAATTGAATGTCCCCTTGCACCACCTGCCCAGGCTGCACAGGTGTCGAAAAGGTCAACCAAGCATTGCGATAGCGGCTATCTAACTCACCTAAGTTTGTATTTGGGATATTGATTTTTACCGTTTCGGCCTCAGTATGCTCGGGCCACTGCACTAACATCCTTTCGATTGGTTTATCTGACTTGTTTTGCCATTCGAATATCACCTTAGCAACAATTTTTCGCTCTTCAGGGAAAATATCAATATTCGCGTTGACCTTAGTGGCCACTAAAATCGGCATGCTTTGGTATTGTTTGAAGGCCTTCTCATAATCGGCTTGCAGATCTGTGGTTTCATCTTGGGTTAAATAATGATTCAACACTTTTGTTTGGTAGAACAAATAACTGCCCATACCCAAAAACACCACCAAAGCAACGCTCACAATGGCTTTGCCACTAAAACCAAGCTGATAACTCAGTAATCCCATACGGGTTTTAAGGCTTTGCTGCGGTCCGCGATGGTACAAGCCATAACCTAAAACAAACAGGATAAGGCTAAAAGCCCCCCAGTAAATCATATAGAGTGCATGACTTAATAAGCCCCAACCGTAGCCGTTCATATCCGAGTAAATTAAGGTCGGTGATTGACCAAAGTTATATAAGCTATGGCCAAATCCCCAGCTTGCCATAACAAATGTCGTTAGATAATAAGCAACAAATAGCCCCATACCTGCGTACTTATTTGGGCTAAGCACTTGCAGGAAAAACGCCAGCACAGCGGTCATCAACAGCGGCAGGAGGTAATAAAATCCCAGTCGAATAAGGTACTGAGCAATCTCAAGATTGGCTTGACCTTTTATCAGTTGAAAAGCAATTGTGGTACACATAGCGAGCACATACAGCAAGGTCATCACTATGACCACAGATACTAGCTTTGAGCCCCAAAAACTTAAGTTTGAAACAGGAACGCTATCGACGATATCCCCCATTCCTGAACTGCGTTCACGCCAGACGATTTCTGCGCTGTAATAAATCAACACTATCACCATCAATAGCCCCGTCGCGCCAGCAATGTTATCCACCATATCTTGGGTTAATGGCCAATTAGATGTGCCGTACCAACCAAAATCATCGAACATGGGGCCGACTAAATTGAAAATAGTCAGCACACCTAACACCACAAATGGCGCGGTAAATAGTACTTGCCGTACTTCAAATTTAACCCGCGTCCAAAATTGCTGGCGACCATTAGGCTCAGTTGCCATAGCCAATTGTGCCAAAGGCACTAAGCTGGGGACTGTCCCCGCTTTATCGGATTTTTTCTCACGTTTCTTAGTCAAACTCGGCTGACGGAAAATCCCTGAAACGGCCAGTAATGCACAGGCAATTCCAAACCATATCGCCCTGTTTTGCAGTACGAGTCCTGAGAATTCAATTAACTGGCTATTCTTCTCGCTAATGGTCCAGTAACGGGTCACTTCGGCAAAGGTGCGCAGCGCAAAGGGATCAAGCAAAGCAGCAATAGTACGATATTGTGGCTGACTCGCCATTTCGCCCGTCAAGGTATAAAGCACCAACATGGCTACAGCGGTCAGATAGAGCGCCATTAAGGAACGAAAATGACTTGCCATCGCATAGAATAGAGTCGAGATCAGCAGCAAAGTCGGCATGGCGAGTAAAAAATACGGCACAAGATAATTCGATAACGCAAAAGGTCCAAAACGGCTAGCATCGACCCATGGCATAAAAGAGCCGAGCATTAACCCTATGGGGATAAAGGCAAATACCATCATCACCACAACAAAACTGCCGAGAAATCGACCAAATTGGTATGCAAATGGTGATAGGGGTTTGCTATAAATCAGCTCTTCCATCAAATGCTGATGATTGCGAATAGCCGTGCTACCCACAAAATTCACCACGGCAAACATGGAAATAAGTCCCATGATCAACATGGTTTGAGTAATCCCAAATGGGCTGTTTTTCATCACCTCACCGCCGCTACCAATTTGAATATTGTTAGAGACGACTGATAGAAAACTCATTAAAAACAATAGAAAAGAAACAACATAAAAGGATGGCTGACGCAAATAATAACGCCACTCAAACCTAAGCATTGATAACAACATATTGATATCTCCTTAGGCAGCCTGACGGCGGTGACTGAGCAAAGTCGAAAAATACAGATCTTCAAGTCCAGCAGTCGCAGGGGTAAATCCTTCAGGGCAAGTTTCAGCCATCACATTAAGGACTGTGCGTCCCGCTAATAAACGCTTAGAAATCACAGGTAATTGCGCTTCAAGCTCCTGTGCCTGTGCTTGACTCACAGTCTTAGTCCAAATTTTTTCCGTTAATTCACCCACCAATTGATGTGGATTGCCTTGAAGCAGAATTTTACCCGATGCCAAAACCGCCATATTAGCGCAGAGCTCTGACACATCTTCGACAATGTGAGTCGAGAGGATTACCACTTTTTCTTCGCCTAAACTCACCAGCAAGTTATGGAAACGGTTACGTTCTTCGGGATCGAGACCCGCGGTAGGCTCATCCACAATCAATAACTTAGGATCCCCAAGTAAGGCCTGAGCAATACCAAAGCGCTGACGCATACCGCCAGAGAAACCACTCACGGCTTTATTTTTATGCTGATAAAGATTGGTGTGTGCCAATAATCCTTCAACCGCTTCTTTGCGCAGCTTGCTCTGATTAATGCCCTTAAGAATGGCTAAATGATCTAACAGGTCATAGGCGCTAATACGCGGATAAACATTAAAGTCCTGAGGTAAATAACCTAAGGTTTTACGCAGCGCTTGAGGGTCGGCTAATACATCAATACCGTCAAACACTATGCTGCCACTATCGGCACTTTGCAGGGCGGCAATGGTACGCATGAGTGATGACTTGCCCGCGCCATTGGGTCCGAGTAAACCAAACATCCCTTTGGAAATCGTTAAATCAACACCATCGAGTGCTTTAACACCGTTATCATAGGTTTTAGTGAGATTAGAAATAGTCAGCATGCTTCCCTCTTGCGTCTGTGAGTTCAAAATACCGACAAACTATCACATAAAATTAACCTTTACAGTAGTTATCAAGATATTCATGTACTTACAGAATGCTAGCCAGCAAAACAAACTACATATTCTTAATCCCTAAAATAGCAAAAGGGACTCTATTTGAGTCCCTTGTTATTGAAATACAATATAAAAGTAAAAATATGCCACGAATTAAAATATGGCGTACTAAATACAATTAGTTACATAAACTTCAACATTAACGAGAGGGTAAAGTACCCTCGAATACGCGCACTTTGATGTTCTTTTTCAGGTTATCTTGGTCTTGTTGCCATTCTTGCCACTGGGTGAGACTGATACTGAGCTGCAATGAAAAATCAGTAGAAATCCACTGTTTTTGCCCTTGAGTATATTTAGGTGCAGGGACTATGTTACTGGGTCCAACGAAGGATGCAGAACACATAAAGGTTTTGAAATACACTTGGTCAATCGATAAATCGAGGGCGCTGGGTGATGTTAAACATTGACCACTGCCCGGCTCTTGATACGAGGCAAATTGATACAGAATTGCCGGTGTATTATTGGTACTATCGGGAACTGAAGCAGTTTGATGGCAAGATAAACAGCTACTTAATGCATTATCCGCAGGGCCATTTAGGCGCCCATTACACCCTAAGTGTCCCGCATTGGTGTGCTCATTCAAACGGCCAACGACCTCTTGAAATACCGCGCTATCCTTAAGCCCTGTGATTGGTTTTTGAGGGAATGCTGCCGCTCCCACAGTTGCTGGCGGCGTGTCATTCCCCCACATTAATCCCAGAGGTGAGATACGATCCCAAGGATTTTTCTCTTTCGCTTTAAACTGACCATCGGCGACAAAAGTGCCATAGGCCCATCCCACGGGTGAACGGCTGTCGCGCACTGCAATATCAAACTGCAATAAGTACACATCGGCGACAGAGCGCGGGCATTGCTCTGTTTCCTGTTGGAAACTACAGGCACTGCCATCGGCGTTTTTACATACACAGAAATCACTGGCACTGATATTGGCTTGCCAAACAGGTACATTTTCAAGGAAAGGATAGTTATTAGGCGTTGCAGTAGTGAACAGTAACTTGCCAATCACACTGCCTTCATTAAATGCAAAGTTTTGCTGGGGCATCACAGGTGATGGCGCCCCCGTCCATACCTTGCCAATGCTGTTTGCCGCCTGAGGATTATAAAAACCCACTGCCCACATAGTGGTTTTAAGGGAGCCTTGGCCTTTTATCTCCATAGTAACGGGGGCTTCTCGGGTCAAGCCATGGATAAATTCCCGCCCACTCATGGGATCATAGGTCTGATAGGGAATATGGTACCAAGAGCGCACCTTGTTGTTACACAGATCCCAGTCTTTACTGACATCGCCTTTGTCGATGTTTCCCTCTTGGATGTACTTCATCACAGCCCAGAGGTATTGCTCAGCTTGGGTATTTTTATCACTTTCACTCAGATTTTTATCAAAGGGATTGAATTTAAGCCAAGGTGCAGCGCTATCTGGTTTGGCACTCGAATAAGCATCACTGAGGCTAAAAATAGGCCCCTTCCAGCCAGAATAGGCTTGATTGATGGTGACCTGATTATCCCACATACCTGTTTTTGTAAAAGCAGGATCTTGGAAGTAACTTGGATAGGCTCCAGTACAGGTTGAATTTGCGTTAGATCTAGTGTTGGGCGATTGCTTATCTGCAGCTTTTGCGTTGACTGTGGTCAATGAACAAACGGTGAGCAGAAGTATGGCGGTAATGTTGAGTTTCATAATATCGTCCTTGAAGAGTATTAGTCCTAAAAACTCCCTTTGTGAGCCCAAAACTAACAACGGCTCGAATTAAGCATAGACTAATTTTTAACATCTTCTGTAAAGCTTAACGATTCACATATTAAGGATATAAAAAAGGCCGTTTAGTATGACTAAACGGCCGAAACATATTGCTTATTGGACTAGCCGTCCAAGCTATTTCTCAACTTCTTGCCCGCGCGTCTTCCACAGCGAATACAAGACACCTAAGACTAACAGACCAAAAGTCACACCAAGGGACACTGCTGTTGGGATAGTAAAGTCCACTATTCCCTCGTGATTGAAATACACTAAACCCACTTTCACCCCAATAAATACTAATACCACTGACAGCGCATATTTAAGGTATTCGAAACGGTGCACCATAGCAGCCAACGCAAAATACAAAGCACGTAGCCCCAGAATCGCGAAGATATTCGAGGTATAAACGATGAAAGGATCTTGGGTAATCGCAAAAATAGCTGGAATACTGTCGACTGCAAACACCAAATCCGCGGTTTCCACTAAGATCAACGCCAAGAATAACGGCGTCGCCCACCATCCTTTTGTTAACTGATGATCTTCGCCACGTACCCAGAATTTTTCTTTATGCAGCGTTGGCGTAAAACGCATCTTAGTGCGTAACCATTTATAAAACTTATTGTCTTGGATATCACCGTGCTCATCGTTTGAGAAGAGCATTTTCACGCCAGTGAAAATCAAGAAGAGTCCAAATAACACAAGTACACCTTGATACTGGGCAACAAGCACAGCACCAAGACCGATCATAATGGCGCGCAACACTATTACGCCCATAATGCCCCAGAAGAGCACTCTATGTTGGTATAAACGTGGGATACCTAAGCTACTGAAGATTAACGCGATAACAAATACGTTATCCATAGACAGTGATTTTTCAATCAGATAGCCCGTTAGGTATTCCATACCGGCGGTTGAACCCTTGTACCACCAGAGCCAGGCCCCAAACAATAAGCCCATACAGATATAAAAGGCTGAAAGCTTTAAACTTTCAGCCACGGTAATTTCATGCTGCTCCTTGTGCAATACGCCAAGGTCAAAGGCTAATAACGCCAGCACAAAACCGAAAAACATTAACCAAACCCAAAGCGGGTAACCCACAAATAGGGTGGTAAAAAACTCCATAAGTCTCCTTAGTAACACATAACGACTGATCTAAATCAGTAAAGTTGAGCAGATAGACATTGACTCATTGTAGAAATATAAACTGTGAAATCTTATATGAAAAATGCAACTATCAAGATTAAAATTCTTTTACAATCAATATAATTATGGTGCTTATTTATACTTATGCCTCGAATAAGTTCACTTCTCAATCACAGCGCTTCCCTGAGAAAATCATCTAACCCACCCATTCGTGACATTCCTTTAGATAGCAGCCTCGAACAAGCGCGTAGATGCTCTACCAATAATGCAAAATTGTTATCAATCATAAAACTTACACTATCCATTAAACGACGAACTACAGCTAAATCAAGGCTAAAGCCGCTAAGATAAAACTGCCACAGTTGAATTATGGCCACTATTTAGCACTCATTTCTTAACTGAAAATGAATTAATTTAACCGCTTAGTATTGCTATAGCGAGCCTTAAAGAACGGCTAAAAATGTTAGTTCTACAAAATATTCATCACTTTCAAGACCCTTGGCTGTTCCATATCATCCGAGTGTGATTAACTGCTGCAACAGCGCCGTCTTTTAGTGATCAAAAGCGCCGCGATAATCACAAATAATGAAAAATAATTAATAAAATTCATTACGATAAAATGAATCATTAGCTGCTCGGCGCATAAAGTGCCAGCATTGGGAGTTTTAAGTGTCAATAGAACAAAACCCGCCACACGCAATGCAGGGCCAACAAGGCTCGCCCCCAGCTGAAATGCTATTTGGGCATCCTAAGGGCTTATTTGTCTGCTTTTTTACCGAAATGTGGGAACGCTTCTCTTTCTACGGTATGAAAGCATTACTGTTTCTTTACCTGATTAAATATCATCTATTTACTGATGAATTTGGTTACAACGTGATTGGTGCTTACGGTGCCTTAGTGTATGCCATGCCCGTAGTGGGTGGCTTATTGGCCGACCGCTATATAGGCATGCGCAAAGCGGTGATCTTTGGCGGTGTTTTATTGGTGCTCGGCCACTTAGGTATGGCCTTTGAAGGCCATCAAGCGGTTATCGTTGCGGGTGAAGTTCAACGGGATGAACAAGCGCTGCAAGTATTCTATTTATCCCTCGCCTTAATCATTGTCGGTGTGGGCTTTTTAAAACCCAATATTTCCACCATAGTCGGTCAGCTTTATCCTAAATCATCCGCTAAGCGAGATTCTGGTTTTACCATTTTCTACGCGGGCATCAACTTAGGCGCCACCTTAGCCCCGCTAATTTGCGCTTATTTAGGTGAAACCTATGGCTGGAAGTACGGTTTTGGTTTGGCAGGTTTAGGGATGTTAGCAGGTTTGTTGGTGTTTATTCGTGGCAAAAAACATCTGCAAGGCTTCGCCGAACCCAGAGATCCTGCGCGGATTTTAAAGAAAACCGCCGGCATAACGACAGAACAATGGATTTACTTAAGCGCAATTGGCAGCGTAATCATAGTCTGGGGGTTGATTCAAACCCACTCCCTCGTACTTTCGATTAGCAGTTTATTACCCGCAGTGAGCCCAGTGATTTGGTTCTTGCACTCAGTATCACTAGTGCTCGCCCTTGGTATTGGCTGGTTCATGGTGAAACATTGTAATCCGATTGAACGTCAACAGATGTCGGCTTTGCTGCTTTTCATCGTTGCGGGTTTGGTCTTCTTTGGCTTATATGAGCAGACCTATGGCTCTTGGGTAGCATTTTCGGACCGTGTGATGGACCGTAACATGCTCGGCCTCGAATGGAGTGCGGGACAGCTAACCTTCCTCGGTGCCTTCTTTGTGATCAGTTTGTCGCCTATCTTCGCTTGGCTGTGGCCAGCCCTCGCCCGTAAAAATTGCGACCTAAGCAAACCAGTTAAAACCGCACTCGGTATTTTGTTCGCGGGTTTATCCTTTATGGTACTTGTGCTCGGGATCCAGATGCCGCTAAGCAGTGGCTTAGTGAGTATTTGGTTCTTAGTCGCGGCTTATTTTGTATTAGAAATCGGGGAGTTATTGCTGTCGCCCATAGGCTTATCTGCCGTGACTCAGCTTTCGGTAAAACGCGTTGTCAGCCTGATGATGGGTGCTTGGTTCCTCGGCACTTCATACTCTGAAATCTTAGCCGCCGAATTAAACAAGCTCGCCGCGATTGATACCCAAGGCGGCATAATAAGTGACGTGCCGAGTGCGATGGCGCTATACGAGCAACTGTTTATCTTCTCGGCGCAAATTGGCGTGGTGATGGCATTAGTCTTCTTTGCCCTTGCGCCATTAATGAAGAAAATGATGCACGAGAAAATGGCGACTCACTCAGTTTAAGCACACAAACAGAAAGTCGGTTGGCTTACTTTCGCCCTCTGAGGCGACGGTAAGCCAAGACGATAAGGTGCAAAGTAAGTAACCCCGTAAAAGCCGCGCAGAAAAACAGTAATGCAATCGAGTTTACATCCCTAGGCGCATCACGATAAAGCCACCACCACAGCGGCCAGCCGATGGCCGATAAAGCCGTAAGCTGCCACATACAGCGTTTGCAGCGACCAATCTTTTGTCTGAAAATTGACGTTTTACAATCACCGCAACTCATAAATCCCCAATAACATGATGGCAGTATATCTAAAACTAAAGCGACACTTTAAGCCTTGCCATCCCTTGATTAATAGAGACGAGCGCACGATAACCTAAATCTCGTTTAGCTGCGCTGATATCAAAATAATGGCTGCAGGATAACTGCCGTGCCACGAAGCGCGTCATCATGGGCTCTTCTTGCTTCTTTAGTAGAAAATACACAGTTTCCAACACGGCGCCAGCTACATATGCTACAGATTGAGGCACACGCTTAGTCACTGGCGGTAAAGCATCGCAGGCCAAAATCAGATTGATCATCTCGGCCATAGTGATGGGTTCATCATTACTCAGAAAATAAGCTTTCCCTTGACACTTAGGCTTTGCTTGGCAAAGTTCCAGTGCCGCCAGCACATGGGCATAGGCAGCGTTATCTATGTAGATGGTATCGACTAGCTTATCTTCGCGGCCAACCAGTTTAAGCTTACCTAAACGCCCGCGCGACAAGACCCGAGGTACTAGATGGGGATCGCCAGGCCCCCATATCAGATGCGGCCTGAGTGCGACGGTTTTTAACGCATAGGGTGCAGTGGCTTGAGTCGTCACTTGGCTAGATACTTGAGTCACACTAGGATTTTCAAGTGGCATGTCACCCACTTGATTGGCGTCGAGCATCATCTTTTCAGCGATGGCTTTAGAGTGGGCATAATGATTCAGGAATCTGGTAGCATAGGGAGTAGACTCATCAATACCCGATTCATCCTGCCCTGCAAAGGTCACACTCGGGGTACTGGTATAAACTAACTTATCTATTTTTAATGCCTTACAAGCGGCAATCACATTGGCAGCGCCCTTCACATTCGGACAAAAATAGCTGTCTCTGTCACCCCAAACACCTGCTTTAGACGCCACATGAAATACAATATCGCAGCCTTGCATCGCCTGTTGCAGCAGAGCTTTATTGACTAAATCCCCTTGCAGCATGACTACGCCCAGTGCTTCAAGTTCGGGATAATGCCCACGCGCAAAACCTGTGACTTTAATGCCCGCAGCTAACAATCTCAGGCAAATCGTTTTGCCTAAAAATCCCCCCGCCCCCGTGACAAAGGCGTGTTGCACCTTAAGCGCGAGCTGCGCGAGTGCCGTTTGTTCAGCCGCATCAAATTGGGCAAGCGTCGTGCTCTTGATTGGGTCTTTCGTCATTAAGGGTATCCATTTCAGCACATTTACATGAACTTAAAGTCGGTGTAATAAGTTTAAAATAAGCACAAGGGCTTAAAAATAAGCGAGTTTGTTCAAATGAACACAGAATATAACGTAAAAAATGCAGGAAAAAGCCGTGGAGTTTTAAATCAACCTTTCGTTTGTGATTGTGCCCAAACGGCTAATTTTTCTCTAAAAATCTTGGCATTATGCCGCACATCCACAGGGAAATCAGGATGGATAAGAAACCGCCTTATGCCCTGAGTCT
Source organism: Shewanella sp. SM101 (assembly GCF_025654465.1). Lineage (NCBI taxonomy): Bacteria > Pseudomonadati > Pseudomonadota > Gammaproteobacteria > Alteromonadales > Shewanellaceae > Shewanella > Shewanella sp. SM101. The sequence goes on along the minus strand of NZ_JAKKRH010000031.1, from coordinate 37,271 downwards.
GCGTAAATTGCTCGGCAATGGCGATCAAATCTTGGTACAACTGCTGACTCTTATTGCACACCAATGACTGGTCGAGTTCGATACAAATTAACGGCTCTATCTCGTTCGCCACTTTCACTCCCACTAAAGCGGAGCGCTTCACATTGGGATGCGTATTAAAAATGCGCTCGCAGGGAATGGAATAATAACGTTTAGCAAACAATCCGTTAAGGGTAGCGTCGACTCTGTGGGCCTTACGACCACACATCCACAGAAGACCTTGATCATCAAGATACCCCAAATCGCCCATGCGGTGTCTAACGGTATTGGTTGCCGAATCCCAAATCTTGGCCGCCGCAGTCGCGCGTTTGCCTTGGCTTTCGTTTTGGCTAGCGTGCTGACTATTGTTTAGATAATAGGACTGACTCACCATAGGCCCCTGCACGACTATCTCGCCGATTTCACCGTTATTCAGCTGTAAGGCATCATCCCACTCGGGAATAACCTCTTCGCTGATAGCAATAATGCGAATCGTCACGCCATCGATAGCGCGACCGACACAGATACCACCGCCGTTATCTGTGATGTCAGTCGTGGCAAATAACGCATCGCTGGCAATCATACTAATAGGCAAAGATTCGGTTGCGCCGTAGGAATTTAAAATCGGCACACCTTGGCTCAGCATCTTACTAAAACGGGCGATGGAGGCAATGGTGGCTGGCGCACCCGCGGAAATCACCCGCTGTACGCTAGGCAATTTATGCTGTTTTTGTTCCCCCGCGCGGCCTAAACGTTCGAGCAAAGCGGGATTAACAAAAATATTACTGCATTGATATTTCTCAATCGCGGCAAACAGGAATTCAGGATTGGCGGTAATGGGCTTGCTGGCATCCATTTCAGGAACGATAGACGCCATACCGAGTGCGGGACCAAAGAGTGAAAACAGTGGAAACGTGGCGAGATCGCGCTCGCCATGGCAAATGCCATAATCGTTTTTTAATGCTTGGATTTGTGCCTCAAACATACCATGGCTATACACCACCCCCTTAGGCGTGCCAGTGCTGCCACTGGTAAATAAAATCGCCGCTATCTCATCAGATTTAAGCATCACCATGGGATATTCAGACTTTGGAGCAGAAGATTGCACTGAGGTGCTTTGCAGCAGAGTCGATAAACTTATCGCACCAGTACCGATACGGATTAACTTTGCCGCTAAGCCTGTTTTGCCGTCATCAACATTGAGTAATGACTTAATACTGCCCTTACCCCAACCAAATAGACGTCTAGCAATATGAGCCTTGGGAATACCGATAAAGGCATCGGGCGCGGCTTCAGCAAAACACTGTTTAAGATTGCGGATCCCCATGCCGGGATCAACTAGGATAGGAATAACCCCCGCTTTAAACAGCGCAAAAGTAAGTGCAAAAAAATCCAAACTCGGCGTGACCATAAGCACAACCTTCATGCCGCGCTCAATGCCATGGGCATTAAGCGCAAAGGCTATCGCATCGCTTTGTCTATCCAGATTAAGGAAGTCCAACTCGCTGTAACGCAAATTCGCCACAGAAGCGCCCTGAGCGCTTTGTACTGCTACCGCAAGATGATGGGGAATGGCATGGGCGGCTTGCTTGAGATGACGACAAATATTGGCATCACTGACCGTTGCTGACGTAGAAGAACCCGTTAAAAGCGGCGTTTCCAACGGCGTCACTAAAGGAGCAACCAAAGGAGCCACTTCAGTCTCAAGCAAGGTCGACATTAACCTGCGGCCTGTTCGGACGGCGCCGCTTCTACGTGGTCGTCAGCCATAAAATCTTTAATATGGGCAATCACTTCATCGCTGGCATCTTCCAAAATGTAGTGACCACAATCGGCAAACTCATGCACGGTCGCATGGGGCATGTGCTGACGCCATTTTGCTAAAAAGTGCTTATCGAACACAAAGTCCTTGAGACCCCAGCAGATCAGGGTCGGCACTTTAGCAAATTTAGGTAAACTAGCAGCAATATCAGAGACTAATTGATAATTTCTATCGCCTTCACGCAGTGGAATATCCTGCACAAAACGCAGCGTCGAAATGCGATTAGCCCAAGAGTTAAACGGCGCGACATACGCCTCGCGAATGTATTTCGACATCGGCTGGCGCTTAACACCCACATAGGAAGCAATAGACGAAAAGGCATTGAAACCGCGTACCAACACTGTGCCTAACAGGGTATTACGACAGATCCACAGCGGCCAAGGAAACGGTTTAGTCTCGGGCAAATGGAAAGCGCCCGTGTTCAATATCACTAGGCGTTTAATGCGCTCAGGATAACGCGCCGCATAACCCATACCTATCATGCCGCCCCAATCGTGTACAACTAAGGTAATGTTTTCTTTCACATTCAGGCTATCGAGCAGGGCTTCGAGATCGTCGATACGATTCTTAAGGGTATAGTCATAACCGCTATCGTCTGGCTTATCCGACAGGCCACAGCCGATATGATCCGGCACTATGCATTGGTGAGTGTCTTTTAAGGCGCTAACAAGATTACGGTAGTAAAACGACCAGCTAGGATTACCGTGAACCATCACCACAGGCTCGCCTTGGCCCTCGTTGATATAATGTAGCTTGTTGCCATTACGGCTAAGAAAATGACGTTTAAAAGGCAACAGAGTGTCTAACATGACGCTTCCTATCTTGATTCTTTATGAGAGCGAATAACGGGTTATGTACAGCTGGCTTAGCTTATCGACAGAACTAAAGACTAAGCTATCAACTGAATCATGGACTTACTGGGTTGACTCGAATGTATGCCAGCCATCAAGCAAAGGCGTGAAAAGGTGCACTGCACCCTACCACTTAATACCTAACATCATGCAATTCAATCCACTGCCTATGCCTAAAAAGCTCACTTGATCGCCCGCTTGTAAAAAGCCTTGATCGTGCGCCATCGCAGCGGTCACAGGTAACGACACTGTGCCCATATTGCCCAGTAGCTGATACGTTGGAAATTCTTTTTCGGGGGGAATATTGAGCGCACTCAGTACTTGCTTACGATTTGAAGCGCCTACTTGATGGCAAATCACTTTGTCCACTTGCTCAACCAGCCAATTACGCTGCTCAAGGAAATGCTCCCAAGTGTGCTTCGCCAATTCAACGCCTTCTTTAAGCAAGGTAACGGCATCGGTACGCATAAACTCACGGTACAGATTGTGCCCCACTTCCTGCAAACCCCATTGACACAACTGATGATGCTCAGGCGCCGATAAGTGCGATGCCCCCAGCAATTGATGCTGACGCACATTTGTCAGCGGCAAGCTACCGTCGGTAAGGATCACCGCCACGGCACCAGAACCACCGGTTAAGGTCGCCAGTGACTGGGCAAAATTCTGCATGGTCGGATCGGCCAGCATGTTATCGATAGTGACATCGACAATATCCCGCGCCGACTCACAGGACACCACCATACCCGCCTTGATTTGACCCAACTCAATACGGTTTGCGATATCTAAAATGCCCGATAACACCCCAAGGCAAGCATTGCTGATATCGTAAATCGCAGTGTCTTTTGACACCCCCAATTCGGCAGCAATACGACACGCGGTTGCGGGCTCATGTTGATCGCGGCAAACGCCGGTATAGACAACAGCACCTAAATCGGCGACATCAATCCCAGTTTCAACCATGGCTTTACGGGCAGCTTTAATCGCACCGTCGGACAATTGATGTCCTTTTGGCCACCAGCGGCGTTCGGTAATCCCAGTCAATGCGGCAAGCTGTCCCATAGGAATACGGAACTTTTGATACAAAGGAGCAAGACGAGACTCTAGCTCACTACTGGAAACCACAACAGGCGCCAGTTCATAGGCCAGGCTATTAATAAATACGCGGGAATATTTCATGAAACTGTTTTATTCGCTCACTAGAATGACTGACCAGCAGGTCAGCTTTCAGTTGTTATTCGTCATTAATGCGACATTTGAACAAGAAAAGCCCGATGATTCAATAAAAAACCATCTTGAGTGTAAGACTTGTCTCACAGCGCAGGTTCCAAACACGACGGTCCTGAATTCACTATCACTAAACTTAAATGCGCTAATATAGAAATAATTCATAAAAAACATCACAGTACAGCATATTTTTAGACGCGCAAAATTATACCGCCATTTTTTGCGCTAAAATCAGCGTATTTCTTGGTGTGACGCTGTTTGCACAAAATTCACCCACGCAAACACCATATCCTTGTTCCTGCAAAAAACAAGCGCGATCTAAGATTAACCACTGCTCCAGTGCACTGCGGAATAAATGCGCGACTAAATCAATACGGCGAGTTAATTGTTGTCTTTGTCGCCCAACGTCAAGCCAAGCTTCAAAATCCCTGTTTTTTGCAAGATTAACGACCTTAGTCTCGGCTGCCCACAGGCAAAAATCCGTAAAACTGCCGCTCAACTGGCTCTGTTTTAACGAGGGCAAAGGTAAATATTCGTCGATTTGTCGACATTCACGTTGCAGTGCATCAAAGCCTAAGCGCCACGCAATTTCTTGATGGCGTAGCGCTTGCTGTTTGGGATTAGCGATCACACTCTGCTGTAGCGGTAACTGTAAATCATGGCGACTGAGCTTTAGGCTGCTCTGCTGAGCAAGAATGGATAACGGCTGATAATGGCTCGCTTGAATTAAATGATAGCAACAGGGAGAAATAGCCAATGCCTGCGTGCCCGCCTCGGCCGCCAGCGTTAACAGCCGAACATGCAAATCTCCGCAGGCATGCAAAGCAACTGCTTGCTGCTGAGCAGTTAAGGGATGAGTTGTTAACGGATTCGCTGCTGAGGGATGTTCAACTGGTGTTTCGACAGTGGCTATAGCCCTGTGCTCAGCGCCAATAGCAAAGGCATCGGCGCAAATAAAGGTTTGCGATAACTGCCACTTATCAGCAAAAGCCTGCCCTGCTTCACATAATGGCGCTTGCCATTCTAAGCTCACCACTTCGGCGCCGCGAGCTTTAGCAATCAAGCGGCCCAAATGCCCTTTACCCGCACACCATTCCAGCACAGGTAAATTAAGCTGGGGTAAATGCTGCACAAAGGCGGTAATTTGCTGCCATTTTCGGCCTTTAATGTGAGCACTAAAGTGCGCCTCATCATCAAAGGACAAACCGCGGTCCTGCGCTTTATCTACCTTTGTGGTATAGGTAATTGCAATATCAGCAATGGCAGTGGTAAGCAATGACAAGTCCCAATCTTGGCCTAATGCCCTAAGATCTTGGCTTAATGCCGGTGACAGCGCCTTAACCAGTAAAGATTGCTCGGCGTCGAGTCCATCAAGCTCATCGTCAGCCAGCGCCCACACAGCTTCGGCCAACTGCGGAAAATCCTGTGCCCAAGGCAAAGCGTTCACTTCAAATGCACGCACTTGCCACAGGGCAGCACTCTTTTCAAGCAACTGATTAAGCTTGCTAAATTGCTGTGAGTAAGTGAATTGTTGCTGCAGATTATCTTGGTTCACGTCATGCCCAGTGTAAAAAATACTTGTCTCGTATTAGGCTGAGTAAATCTGCCCTACGGATGACTTTATGCGAAAAAATGTTAGTATCGCGGCCTTTAAACACTCATCCATATCGTTAACTGAGAAGACTCGGTTAACTAGCCATAAGGCTCCAAAGGACACCTATGCTTTCACCTTGCGTCGCACGCTGCGGTTTAAATGACGAAGACTACTGCATGGGCTGCTTTCGACATATCGATGAAATCGTCAGTTGGCGCACGAGCAGCGAAGCGCAACAGGCAGCCATTTGTCAGCAACTTCCCGCCCGTAAAGCTTTGTTTGAAGGCAGTGAAAACCAGCATATTTTAAGCCGTGATAAATGGTTAGCTGCCGAAGCGCGTTTAACCGACAAAGACTAAACGCCGCCTGCTAACGCCACCCTCTGCGCAAGCTCATCCTGCTAACAGCCCACAAGACTATTTTTTCAGCATTGATTTCAAGTCAGCAAAGGGATTGTAGGTCGCCGCCGCTTGCTTGGTTTCTGTGGTGCTACCGTAGCGGATCAATTCTTCAAAGCGAGAATGTTCGTTGTCATGGCAATACAGGCACAATAACTCCCAGTTTGAACCGTCTGAGGGGTTGTTATCGTGGTTATGATCACGATGATGCACTGTCAGTTCACTTAAGTTTTTCGGGGTAAACTCGCGGGTACAACGGCCGCACACCCAAGGATAAAGTTTTAACGCCTGCTCACGGTAACCGCCCTCACGCTTAGCTTTGTACTCCCGCGCATCGGCTAATACTTTATCTAACTTACTCTGGCCTGGCACTGATGACATAGTGTAATCCCTAAAACAAACCCTAAAAAAAATTGCCCCAAGGATAATCCGAGTTATCACTTGGGGCAATATATCCCGCACTTTGCGGGTTAATGGTGCACGATTTGTAGACGTAAATGGCTAAGCCTATTTACGTTACTGGCTTAGCTTACTTAACTTACGTTACTTAGCTTACGTTACTTAGCTTACGTGGGCATGATCGGCATTCGACAGATGCAAATAGTGTAAGTATTTTTCATACTGAGTCACCACATCCGCGAGGATTTGCTCTTCGGTATAACCCATCACATCGTAATGCTGACCACCTTGTTCAAGGTACACTTCGGCGCGGTAATACAAGGTATTTCCTTGCTCGATTTCAGTCCCTATTGGGTTAGTGATGTCAAAACAACGCGTTCGTACACCGTAAACAAAGGGTAAATTCACCTCATTGCTGATCACTAATCGCACGCGGCCATCTAAGTATTCAAGATCGGCCACTATGCCTTTCGCCATAAAGTGTTGGCACACTTTAGACAAAGCGGGCGTAGCCACATTATTCAAGAACACTTGCGCTTCTTCATGGGTAGGATGCGAGACTAAAACCCCAATACGCTCTTCCCAGCTCATATTAGTTTTGGCGTATTGCACACTAGTATTGTGTAACTGCACGCTATTAATCTTCAGCCAATCATTTTTCAGGGCTTTAAATAGGCCCAGACACATGAATAGCATCACCACTAAGAACGGCATAGCACTGGCGATAGCCGCCGTTTGCAGCGCCTGTAACCCACCCGCTAACAACAATACCGAGGCCACAACCCCTTGCAACAGTGCCCAAAAGATCCTCTGCCATACGGGGGCATTGTTATCACCACCCGAGGTTAGATTATCAATCACTAAGGATCCCGAATCCGACGAGGTCACAAAGAAAGTGACGACTAAACAAATCGCAATCCCAGAGAGTAAAGTCGGGAACGGCATGTGCTCGAAAAACACAAACAAGGCCACTGACACATCGGTATTCACCGCCTCGGCAAGATAGGTCGCGCCGTGATTCATAATCGAATCAATCGCCGTATTACCAAATACCGTCATCCACAGAAAGGTCAACGCCGATGGCACAAATAACACACCAATCAAAAACTCACGGATGGTACGGCCGCGGCTTACACGTGCAATAAAGGTACCGACAAAAGGAGACCAGGAAATCCACCAGCCCCAATAGAGCAAGGTCCAGCCTCCGAGCCAATCTTCCTTATGTTCATAAGCGTACAAGTTAAAGGTTTTACCCACTAAATCACTTAAGTAACTACCGGTATTCTGCACAAAAGCCTGCAACAGCATAACCGTAGGGCCAAGGATCAAGACGATAAGCAATAAAATAATCGCGAGACCCAGATTAAGTTCGCTTAAGCGTTTCACGCCTTTATCGAGACCAGAAAATACCGACAGGGTCGCGAGCAAGGTAATGCCGATGATCAAGCACACCTGCACCACAGCATTATTAGGTAAACCTTCAAATAGATAACTCAACCCAGAATTGACCTGCAATACCCCAAAGCCCAGTGATGTCGCCACCCCAAACATAGTGCCAAGCACAGCAAATGTATCCACTGTATGGCCAATAGGACCATAGATGCGTTCACCAATTAAGGGATAAAGCGCACTTCGCGGCAATAACGGTAACTTATGTCGATAAGAGAAATAGGCCAGACTCAATGCCACCACAGCGTAAATCGCCCAAGCATGCAGTCCCCAATGGAAGAAAGTAATCTTCATTGCCTCTTTTGCGGCAATAAGACTCTCAGGGGTTGCATCCGGCGGCGCCAGATAGTGCATCACAGGTTCAGCGACCCCAAAAAACATCAAACCTATGCCCATACCCGCCGAAAACAACATGGCGATCCAGCTTTTATAGCTGTAGTCAGGCACTGAATGATCTGGTCCTAGTTTGATATCGCCGAAGCGACTGACCATGACAAATATGATAAAAATCAGGAAAAACGCCACACTTAGAATGTAAAGCCAACCAGCTTTCATTTCTATCCATGACTGCATTGATCTAAAAAAGGTGTTTGCCTCTGTGGGCCATACTGCGCAAATCATCACCATCAAGATGATGAAAAAGACCGACGAATAAAATACCGGCGGATTAATACTAGACTTGATTGACATTGACTCTCCCTATTTCTAGCGGGTTCACACTCCAAATATCTCAACATACCAACGGCGAGATAGGACAAAACTTATACTTAAAATTTGGTTAATACTGCGTGGCTCATCTATGACCAGTATGGGGGAAATCCCAAAGATCATGGCAACGACTCGCTATGGCTAAACGCGACAGGATCTGAACAACGGGATTAACAACACTCGACTTTTTTAAGCCAATGATTGATGGATAAACAGAATTAACACCACTAAGGCAGCTAACACCCACCTTTAGCATAAAACAAATATATTACTAGAATATTCAGCATAAAAAATGGCAACCATATTGGTCGCCAAAAAATTATACCACAAAAATCATCAAATTTAATTTTAAACGCTAAAAAGCACAAACCTTCATCGGATTACTTAGTCGGTGACTGCGAGATACCAGCAGTTAAATTGAAGCGCATCGCCTCCTCAAACGACCAATCAACCATAATTAAATCATCCCGCTTAACTAAGCTCGTCACGCCCGCCATTTGATAGCTCAATTGGAACAACACAGGCACCCAATCGCCCTCTGGTAGCGCATCTAACAAGGGCTGTGGCGGCGTATCCGTCATAATAAAACCCACCACAAAACTGCCATTCGCCTGTTTCACTAACACTGTCTTTTGGCTTGTTGGCTTACCGTCACGATTCATCAAAGAGGCGATATCACGGATACTGCCATAAACCGATTTAAACAATGGGAAACGCATCAACTGGCGCTCAAGCCAACCATAAAGCCACACAATCGGGCTGACCGAAAACAGCAGGCCCACGGCAAAAACTAATGCCACCACCAGCATAAATCCCGCGCCGACAAAGTGTTGGTTAATCCCTACCAACTCTAAAATTACAATTCCTAAACCATCTAACGATACAAACAACGACCAAAACAGCCACAAACTCAAGGCCATAGGTAATAGATTCATTAAGCCGCGGGCTAAGGTTTTTTTCATAACACTCTCATTCAGTCATAGGGATATAGAAGGCATAAAATATTTACGCAAAAAACGCCACAAATGCTACCACAGAGTCACTTTTGCACCAGCACATGATGTAAGGTATCTGGCAGTAATAGTCTCAAGCATAGAGACAGCGTTCAAATTCAGAGCCCACTCTGAGCCATTCTAAGGAAAGTAAAATGCGCGTAACCCGCTTAGATCATTTGGTCTTAACCGTAAAAGACATCGCCGTCAGCGTCGAATTTTATCAAACCGTGCTCGGGATGAAGAAAGTGGTATTTGGCAATCAGCGTACTGCGTTAAGTTTTGGCGACCAAAAGATTAACTTGCATCAAGCGGGCGCAGAATTTGAACCTAAAGCCGCAGCAGCCAAGCCCGGCAGTGCCGATCTGTGTTTTGTGGTCAGCCACAACATAGAAGAAGTGATCGCCCACTTAAACGCACTTCAGATTGAAATCATTGAAGGCCCAGTGCTACGAACCGGCGCCACAGGCCGGATAAACTCAGTCTATATCCGCGACCCAGATTATAACCTGCTTGAGTTATCAGAATATCTTCCCGCCTGCACGGGATAAGCGAAGTTAAAAACTTCATTTGAATTTTTTAATCAAAGTCAAAGTCGTGGGGCTTCACCCCACACCCGACCAAGGAGGACTGCTCGTCCTATCCTCCTTGGATGCTCCAAGACTCCCCTACGGAGTTGAAAGCCCCTTGTGCTCATTGACAAATTTGCTATCGCTTCCGAAGGATGCGTCCCTGCACCTGCGAAAGCTAGTTCAGCATCCATGCCGAGACTCACGCACTCTTTATTAAATCAAGAGCTCTATTCGCCCTGCGGCAACTCCGAGGGGAGGTGTATTCCTTGGAGTTTTGAGTCGTTAAATAGCGATTCATCAGCAAAATAAGCGCGAAAAATGAAAAAGCTAAAACGATATCAAGTGATTACCCATCAAACTGTATAAAAAACTGCTACCGCAAAAAAGCAAATTCCTATAGCATCATTTTACCAATTGACTCGGATGTGGCAGCGGCCAAGTCCAACAAGCGAGTTATGCCCTGCAGACAGCGCAGCGCATAAATACTAAGGCGTTATATTTCACACAGAGTACGGAGACTCAATTGGACTATTTAGTATACGGCGACGAAAGTGGAACGACGGGAAGTGACCGCTGTTACTCTATTGGTTTACTTTGTGTCCCAAAATCTAAAGTTAACGAATTCAATAATTACGTTCTTGATTTAAAGAAAAAACGAGGGATTGTTGGTGAACTTAAATGGTCAAAAATTAAGAATAGTGCTGGGCAAGCAAATATCTGTATAGATTTGCTCTCGATGGTTCTAAGAAGTTCATGCTGTTTTCACTCTATCGTTGTTGAAAAATCTATCTACAACAACTGGAAATTAGATCGAGAAAAAGCATTTTATCAAACCTACACTTATTTATTAAAAAACACTGCAAAACAAGTAAAATCCAAACTGGTCGTTTTGATAGATCAAAAGTGTGATAAATATAAAAAGAACGATGAAGTTATTGGTATTGTTGCGAATAATATGTTGGCAAAGTTTGGCTCGGATAGAACCATTCAAGAAGTAACAATGAATGATTCCAAAGAGCACGTTGGCTTGCAAGTCGTAGATATTTTAACTGGTGCAGTAAATTCAGGCTACATGAAGTTCCTAAATCCTAATCTAACTTTATCCGTAGCAAAAGAAGCTGCATTCATTAAAATGGCTAATATGCTTGGTTGGGATAAACTGGTTTACGACACATATCCCAACAAAGACTTTAACATTTGGCACTTTCCATCTGAAAATAGGTCAAGACCTGCAACAAAAGCAATTACCCCTAATTTTAGTATCAAGGCAGTAGAGCCAAGTGAAATATAACAAGCTAATTAATAAGGACAAAAAACAGTTTTCTGTTTTCGTTCCTCAACATTTTAGCAAACAATTTTGCCCATTATTAGGGCGTTGCCCATAGAAATTTTAATTCGAAATTCACTAATTCGAGCTAAAAGTCTAACTCGGAATTGTCCCAAAAGTGTGTTGCGTATGTCTTTTAAATCTACATGTTACGTGAATGCACGAAAGGTGAGCCATGGTGATTAGCGAGACGACCGTCCGCCCCATGGACTGGGCGGTCGAGCACCCAAGGATGGACTTGAGCAACATCCCTATTTAACAGCCAGTTCGCCGTCCATGACTCTCGTTCATAAGCTCAGAAACCCTAGGTTTCTATTCACCGTGTCAGTGAGTAAGTACCATGGCAAGCCTATATGTGTGGATACCAGCCAACGCCTAGCAACTAAAATTACAGCTCACTCAGCTATAATAGCCCTGCAGAATTTTCCAATGCGTTTTTACCAAATCGAATTGACTCATTATTGCTATTAGTCCTGTCAAATCAGTCTATAAAAGCAGTCAGCATTTATTAAACCACATTTAAAAGCCCTAAAAGCAAAACGCTCCACAGAGACTGTGGAGCGTTGTATTCAGCTAATGGCATTACAACAGCAGATTAATGCGTGTGTTAGCCTTTCATGTCTTTTTCCATATCTTCGTAGGAAGTATGGCGAACGTCTTTGCCTTTCACGTAGTAGATGATGTATTCACAGATATTTTTACAGCGGTCACCGACACGCTCAACTGCACGTGCTGCCCATAATACGTCGAGTATGTCTGGGATTGAACGCGGATCTTCCATCATATAGGTCATTAACTGGCGAATGATGCCTTCATATTCACGGTCAAGCTTAGCATCTTCTTTATGCAGCTCTAACGCGGTATCGGCATCCATACGGGCCAAGGCATCTAAAGTCGCATGCAACATCCGAGTCGCATGACGCCCCATATTTTCAATGCTAACTAACAAAGGCTGCTGATTATTCAAACGTTTATCTAATGCCGCTTTTGCAATCCGTACACAGGCATCACCAATACGCTCAAGATCGGCGATGGTTTTTGAAATAGCGATAATCAAGCGTAAATCGCTGGCCGCAGGTTGACGCTTAGCAATAATACGCGTGCATTCTTCGTCAATGGAGACTTCCATCGCATTGACCTTATGATCGCCTGCAATCACCCGCTGAGCTAACTCGGCATCGAGGGCACTTAAGGCATCAATCGCTTGCTCCAGCTGACGTTCAACCAAGCCACCCATGGCGAGCACTCGATTACGGATATCATCCAGCTCAGCGGTGAACTGACCCGAAATGTGCTTACTTAAATTCATGTTTTCCATTGCGTTCCAACCTGTTACTTAACTGTTGACCCATACCAAGCCGTGGTGGCCTTATCCGATACTCAAGCGATTAACCGTAACGTCCTGTGATGTAATCTTCAGTCTTACGTTTTTTCGGCGTGGTGAAAATCGTATTAGTATCAGCATATTCAACTAATTCACCCATATACATAAAGGCCGTTTGATCCGATACCCGCGCCGCCTGTTGCATGTTGTGAGTCACGATAACCACAGTATATTTCGTCTTAAGCTCAGTGATTAACTCTTCAATCGTCAGCGTCGAAATCGGATCGAGTGCCGATGTTGGTTCGTCGAGTAATAACACTTCTGGCTCAATGGCTATCGCACGGGCAATCACCAGACGTTGCTGTTGACCGCCAGACAAACCAAAGGCGTTATCGTGCAATCTGTCTTTAACTTCGTCCCAAATCGCCGCGCCGCGCAATGAACGCTCAGCCGCTTCGTCGAGTTCACGACGGTTATTCAGCCCTTGCAATCTCAAGCCATAAACAACGTTTTCGTAAATCGACTTAGGGAAAGGATTTGGGCGTTGGAACACCATACCGACATTACGGCGCAGGGCCGCGACGTCAATCTTTTTGTCGTAAATATTCTGGCCGTGCAGCAATATCTCGCCGCCGATATGACAATTATCAACTAAGTCATTCATGCGGTTAATACAGCGCAATAGTGTCGATTTACCACAACCACTGGGGCCGATAAAGGCAGTGACTTGCTTCTTGGGGATCTTCATCGATACATTAAACAGCGCTTGCTTATCACCATAGCGCAAATCTAAGTTACGGATCTCCAGCGCGGTGTCGTTCTGGCTTAAGTTAGCTAAATCAAAGTTATTGGTTTTCATTGCTGTCGAATCTATAGAAATCATATTTAGTCCTAATACTTTCAGGATAATCGCTGATTAGTGCTCAAGCGAACGATATTTTTCACGTAAGTGGTTACGCACGCTAATGGCCGTCAAGTTGAGTGCCACAATCACAGACACCAGCAAGAAAGAGGTCGCATACACCAGAGGACGTGCCGCTTCAACGTTAGGACTCTGGAAGCCCACATCATATATATGGAACCCTAAGTGCATGAACTTACGTTCTAAATGCACAAACGGGAAGTTAAAGTCCAGTGGTAATGTTGGCGCTAATTTAACGACACCCACCAACATCAGCGGTGCCACTTCACCGGCAGCACGAGCGACCGCTAAAATCAAACCCGTCATGATCGCTGGGCTCGCCATCGGGATCACAATCCGCCACAGGGTTTCAGCCTTAGTCGCGCCCAGTGCCAAACTACCTTGACGCACCGCGCTTGGAATACGACTTAACCCTTCTTCAGTCGACACAATAACCACTGGCAGCGTCAAAATCGCGAGGGTTAATGCAGACCAAATCACCCCTGGCGAACCAAAGGTAGGAGCAGGCAAAGCTTCAGCGTAAAACAATTGGTCGATGGAACCGCCCATCATGTACACGAAGAAACCTAAACCGAATACACCATACACAATCGAGGGCACACCCGCTAAGTTGATTACCGCAATACGGATCATCTTAGTAATAGGGCCTTTCTTAGCATATTCATGTAGATAAACCGCCGCGACCACGCCAAATGGCGTTACGATAACCGCCATCAACATCACCATAAACACAGTGCCGAAAATCGCGGGGAACACGCCGCCCTCAGTGTTGGCTTCACGCGGATCGTCACTCATAAAGCGTCCAATACCGACAAACCACTTACCAATTTTGCCTATGAGTCCTAAGTGATTCACATAGGTCACATCGAGAACGGTATCGAGCTTCAGTTCAACTTCTTCGCCGCGCATATCTCGGACAATAACCGAGTCACGCGCCGCATCATCACGCAGGGCAAATAACGCTTTTTCAAGCACTAAGTAATCTTCTTGCAGTTGAGCTCTCTTGGCGACCAACTCAGCTTTAATACTGTCGGTCAGTTCCCCATCCAGCTCGAAACGACGCTCCTGCAAACGCAATTTTTCAATGGCGTAGTTAATCGAGCCAATATCTTGCTTCTGCAAATCAACCGCTTTGTCCGATAAGGCAACAGCGCGTTCGATGTGCTCCATTAAGGAAGATTCAATCGCATCATTTACTAAATCAAGACGCTTGCCATTTTCAATCACGGCTATCGGATAACCGTAGAAGTTACCGTTTTTAGCCCGCTCGATCAGTGCGACCTCGCTTGGCACAGAACGGCTAACAATGTCCGTACCTAATATCCAGCGGAAATCCAAACCCACAAATTCACGGTTACCGGTTTTCACTAAGTAACGGGTCACAAACTCGCCCGGATGTTGCTTAAACACATGGCCAGCAGCAATCAAACGCTCAGTAGGTACTTCTTCCCTATCGTAAACCTCACCAATTAAGGTCGAACGTACACCCGTGTTATCTTCAAGCTCCCACTGGTAAACGGTTGCAGGCCAAAAGTAACTTAAGCCACGCCATGCGATTAACAATAATAAGCCTAAGACGGCAATCAAACTGATGCTCACAGCACCGCCCGTCATCCATATCCATGGCGAGCCTGATTTTACCCACTTACCCATTGCACAAACCTCTCAAGGTCACTGGCGAAATAGTATTTAATGTCATTGTCTTATCCCCGTTACAGCGAGCTATAGCGTTCACGTAGACGCTGTCTCACCACTTCTGCAATGGTGTTAAAGAAGAATGTAAAGATGAATAGTACGAACGCAGCAAGGAAGAGCACACGATAATGCGAGCTACCGATAGCCGATTCAGGCATTTCAACCGCAATGTTTGCCGCCAAGGTTCGCATCCCTTCGAACACACTCCATTCCATGATGGCAGTGTTACCAGTGGCCATCAGTACGATCATGGTCTCGCCAACGGCGCGGCCAAGGCCCATCATAATGGCCGAGAAAATTCCCGGACTGGCGGTTAACAACACCACGCGTGTCAATGTCTGCCAAGGCGTCGCACCTAAGGCTAAGCTGCCGTTAGATAAATGACGCGGTACAGAGAAAATGGCATCTTCAGCGATGGAGAAAATCGTTGGGATCACCGCAAAGCCCATGGCAATACCGACCACCAGCGCGTTACGTTGGTCGAAGGTGATCCCTAGTTCATTAGTGATGAATTGACGGGTATTACCATCAAACAGCGCCACTTCGATGATTGGGCTGACTGCAAAAGAGAACCAACCCACGAAACAGACCACAGGGATCAACATCAGCTCTTGGTACACTTCGGGTAAACGTTGTTTCCACTTACCCGGCAACCTACTCCAGCCATAGGCAGATGTGAGTATCGAGGTCGGCAATAAGATCAGTAGAATTAAAATGCCGGGGAGATGTTCTTCAATCAGTGGCGCTAACCACAGACCCGCCAAGAAGCCTAAAATCACCGTTGGTAATGCTTCCATGATTTCAATGGTCGGTTTCACGAAACCGCGCACCTTAGGCGACATAAAGTAAGCCGTGTAAATCGCACCAGCAACGGATAAAGGCACGGCAAATAACATGGCATAAAATGCCGCTTTCATTGTGCCGTAGGCCAATGGCATTAAGCTCAGCTTAGCTTCGAAATCGTCAGAACCTGAGGTCGATTGCCATACATATTTAGGCTCTGGATAACCTTCATACCACACCTTGTCCCACATAGCGCTCCATGACACTTCTGGGTGGGAGTTTTCCACACTGAAGATATGCAGCTTTTTGTCCGCCTCAACGACTATGCCGTTTGAGCGTGGGGTAAAGCCCATTTTACCGGGGTTTTTAAGGTCAAACTTTGCATCAAACAGTTCACGATGACTCGTGGTATAGAGTAGTGTTAGCTCACCCTCAGGGCTCACTGTCGCGAAACTCTTACGATAAAACTCAGAGGCAATCGAGCTGATGGGCGGTAAGTCATCAAACTGACGAATCTCTTGATATAAACGCCCTTTTTCACCATTAACTTGGAAGTACTGCGCCACAATACCTGTGTCATAACTGACCAGTAATGAACTCGCTCCCGCCAGCAAAGCCACGTTATTGACTTGTGCCTTAGCACGTTCAACATCAATCACCTGCAGCAGATCTAAGCTGTCAGTATCACGGATGTCGTACACGAAAATTTTATTGCCAGTTTGCAACATCAATTGACGTTGATCGGGCGTCATCAGCTCGTGGGAGACTTTCTTCGGCGCATCTTGAATTTGTGACGTCGTAGAAACCCACTCCACTTCTTCAGTCATCATGTTCTCTTGCCCTTCGAGACGAGTGAGGCGCCAAACACCACTTTCATCTTGATAAGCAAAACTCATTTTGTCTGAGCTATAAGTGAAGGTCAGCTTATGAATCGCGCTGCCCGTCTCATCGACTGTTATGGGGGTTTCACCTGCGGGATAACGCAGTTTAGGTGTGATTAAACGTTTGTTATTGGGGTACGTTAAACCAAACTCTAGGCCCGCCACTAAGACCTGACCATTACTTAATCCCAGCGCAAAACGTTGTTCGCTCGGTACAGCAACGGCGGCGCTGGTGACTGTAACACCCGCTGGTAACGTCGGGGTAAAGCTAGAAAGTAAGCTACCGTCGGCAACAGTATAGAAGTCCACTTGACCATGAACGCTCACACGGTACATCACCTCATTTTGCTCTTCAGCACCCACCATTAAGGTCGGCACATCCGCGTGTTGATAACTCACACTCTTAACGGGTATGACATCAGCACTGTCGAAAATGGGTTTAATCACATACAACAGATAAAAGAAGATCAACAATAAGGCGACAAATACCATAGTGCCGCCGATAGTGACGCTGATTTGCGCCGCTTTATCCTTAAATGCCCTGCGATTCGAGCGTCCGCCTTTAAGCATACTGTGCGATGCAGAACCAGGTTGAGTGACCTGACTTTCCATTAAGAACCTCTATTATTAATAGCTAGCGAGTTTTTTCGCTAGGATTTGCCGAGTGCTATGCTTACACTGTTTGAACGTAAACTGAGCAATAACAACATCCTTTATTCTAAGTGCGTTGGATTATATGACGCAAAGATGACAGTTGTGTTACACCCCATTTTAAAACAGGTGCCTTTTACAAAAAATAGGAGTCAGTCACTATGCTACGATACTTAATCACACTACAAGCACCTGATAGAAAAGGATTAGTAGAACAAATCGCCCATGCTGTGAGTCGTCATGGCGGCAACTGGCTCGACTCAGAATTACGCCATATTGACGGTGTCTTTGCCGCGATATTGTTACTCGAAGTGCCGTCACTGCGCATGGATGAGCTCATTGAGGCCCTAGAATGCATCGATAGCCTGTCCCTCACCTACTCCAAAACCTCGGTCGCTCTTAAGCCCATCAAACGCTTAAGTTACAACCTAGTGGCCTATGACAGACCCGGACTTGTGCTCGATATATCCAATAAAATCAATGCAATTGGCATCAATATCGATCAGTTTAGTAGTCAATATGAAACCGCAGGCCACACAGGTATAGCTTTGTTTCGGGCAACCATTGGCCTTGGACTCACAGATCTAGCCCAAGAAGATCAATTAGTTGAATCCCTCTATGCTCTTGGGGATGATCTCGTGCTCGATAGATTAAGCCGTTAATGCCATTAACTTTTACGGCAAGCTAACACTTAGCACACCAATACATTTAGAGAGTGCACTCGCAATGGCACTTTCAAACAGCACTTTAAGAGCGCTTAAAAGAATGTTTAAAAACCGATATTCGCGGCAAGGTGTTCAAATTAAGTTAAGCCAGTGCAATCAATACTGGATAGTTGGAATGCGCATAGGAATCTGGCAAGTGGGTTTGTAAGTTGATGCCATCATTCGAAATTTATTAACCCTATAATAATGCTTAATATTTTTACTATAAAAAGCCCACAAAACCCGATTACTGAATCATAAACACACTAACACCAACAAAATTTAATGTTGTAACTGCCTTTCGATTCATGCTCCCTTGGTAGAATAACCCACGAAACACCATAGCTCAGGTTCAAAATTGCCGCTTTCGAGCTTTTCCATCTTTATGTTTTATCAATTATTTTAGGGAGTAGTACGTATGGAGCAGTTATACGAACTGGCCCAAGCCATGATACACAATGATCTGGCGGTTTTAGCCAATCCTAAAATCGCCCTCATGGTCAGCGCATTAATTTGTGGCTTTTTAGTGTTAGAAAATGGCTTTATTCCCACCGCATTTTTACCCGGAGATAGCCTACTCTTTCTCACTGGAGTGCTGATTTATCAAGATATTCTTCATATCGGTATTATGCCGTTATTGGTTCTAGCAACCTTTACAGGTACAGCTATAGGTTATTTACAGGGTCGATTTTTAGGGCATACCCAAATTTACCAAAAACTGCTGTCGAATATTGATATCAAACATCAGGAAAAAGCGACCCACCTAATTGATAACTATGGAGTGATAACCCTGCTACTCGCACGTTATATTCCTTTTGTTCGTACCGTTTACCCCTATATTTTAGGTGCAACGGGTATTTCTTCCCGTCGTTTTTTACTCATTAACTTCATCAGTTCAATGGTGTGGATTTTTTCCGTTGTTGGTTTTGGGTATCTCATTAGCCATACCCAATTAGCAACAAAATACCAAACACAATTTATGAGCATAATCATTTACTTACCAGTAGCCTTGCTTACTTTCGGTATTATTACCTTAGTGTACAAATGGTTAAGTAAAACAAAAGAGGTTTAGGTGCACTCAGTCAATCGACTCACTTATCGACTTACTTATCGAAAAATCCTATCTAAACTGGCTTGGATAATCTTGTATACTGGCGGCCACGCAATGACGATATAACGAAAGCGTGCAGTTAGATGACGCGCAACAAGTGCAATATCAACTCGTTGTTGGTGATGAGTTACTCCCGCTCAATCCATTGATAGGCAAGCAATTAACCTTGACCCACACGGGCAATATCTTCTGCTGCAACTGCGGTAAAAAGAGCAATATTACCCAGCCGCGTGAGACTTGCCCAAACATGTTGCAACTATGTAGTTAAACCCTCTCTGAGAACGATTACTTTTTCCCTTGCAACTGCAAGCGCTTAGCTTGACTGAGGATCTCATTCAAAAACACTGAATCTGTTTGTTTTGCTAATAGCACGGCTTTGTCGGAGGCTCTTATCGCCTGTTCAAGTTGTCCATCCAGATCATAGGCGGTCGCTAAACTGTCCCATAACACCTCTGAATGAGGAAACGCACGCGTCCCCTCTGCGAGAATTTCAACGCCCCAAGCCGTTTTTTGTTCATAAGTGGCCTTGAGCCCATAAACATTATATTGCTGAACAAAGAGTGGAAATTCATAGCCAAACTCAGCGCTCTTTTGCCGATAGAACTGTTTTATATCCTTAAGTGGCATAATGGCAATTTCAGGCACGGCATTCCAATCGGCAAAAAGTGTCTTTAACGCCTCAATATTGCCTACAAGCGGCGTACTGTCGTGAGTTTCATCGGGGAAATGCTTGTAAAACCAATGTAATTGCTTTGATGTGTTATCCGTGGGGCTTGTACCTAAGCCGTCTTGCAACTGCTTAATTTGTGCCGCAAACGCGCTCGCCATCTCATTGGGCTCACTTGCCATACTCAAAAACCAGCGCAGTGGTTTCGCACGCTTAGCTTGTAATAACTCGGCCGACTTAAGCACTAGCCAATCACTGTCCCACCATAAACTGGGACTGATTGAAATCACCGCATCAAATTGGCTATTTGGCGTCAAGGCGACATAACTGCTAAACAGCCCCGCGAAGGAGTGACCCGTGAGTATTTGGTAATCTGAGGTGCGGTATTTTTTGCCTAATTCACTGAGCAGCTCTTGCTCTAAAAACTGCCTGAACCTTTCAGCACCACCGGAGCTGTCTTTAAATTTATCGATTTGAGTCGGCGTGAAATACTTCATCCGTTGATCCGAACTCACGCCAACGGTAATCATTTCCGGAATAATGGCATAAGTACTTAAAAAACCGACATTCGCAGCCACATGCTCAAATTGGCTAGAGCCATCTAATACGATTAATACCGGATAGTTAAAATTGTTGGAATGCGCATAGGTATCTGGCAAATGGATTTGTAAGTTGATGTCATCATTCAAGATTTCTGAATGAATTACCGTCTTATCCATCTGTGCGAAGCCACCCGTCGAAAAGAAAAATATCAGCACTAAAACCAACCGCATAAGTACACCTCCATTTGTAATGCAGGGTAACTTACTGGTTTTCATCATAAGACTCAAATCATTACCCTCAAAAAGTCCGTCTAAGCCTATGGGGTTAAGCGCAGTTTACAAAAACTCACTTAGCAAAAAATCCTATCTAAACTGACTTGGATAATCTTGTATACTGACGGCCACGCAATGACGATATAACGAAAGCGTGCACTAGACCGCATGATGAGCGACTAAGCTGCACCAGAACGCAACACATTAGGATGACCATGTTAGGAACGCTAAAAAAGATGCGCGTGCAGTTAGATGACGCGCAACAAGTGCAATATCAACTCGTTGTTGGTGATGAGTTACTCCCGCTTAATCCATTGATAGGCAAGCAATTAACTTTGACCCACACGGGTAATATCTTCTGCTGCAACTGCGGTAAAAAGAGCAAGAAAAGTTACTCGCAGGGCCATTGTTTTGTCTGTATGCAAAAGTTGGCGAGTTGCGATATGTGCATTATGAAGCCGGAAACTTGTCATTACGACCAAGGCACTTGCCGCGAACCAGAGTGGGCCCAGAGCCACTGTTTTGTGCCGCATTATGTATATCTGTCGAATACTTCGGGCGTTAAAGTCGGCATTACCCGCCACACTCAACTGCCCACCCGTTGGATTGACCAAGGTGCTACCCAAGGTTTACCGATTTTTAAAGTCTCAACAAGACAGCTCTCAGGCTTAGTCGAAGTAGAATTGGCAAAACTGGTTAATGATAAAACCCATTGGCAAGCCATGTTAAAAGGCCATGCCGACGATATTCATTTAAATGCTAAGGCTGCGGAACTGATCCCGCAAATTGAGGCTAAGTTGCACGAAATCGGCATGCAAAAAGGCGATTACAGTATCGAGCGTTTGCACGAAACGATTCAGCCAATTCATTATCCAATTGACACCTTTCCGAAGAAGATCACTTCGCACAATTTCGATAAAGATGTGGTCGTCAGCGGAATTTTGCAGGGGATCAAGGGGCAGTATTTAATGTTTGATACGGGCGTGATTAACATTCGTAAGTTTTCATCCTACGAGATCACAGTCGAGCACGACTGAAACAGTCTGAAATCAAAATGGAACTTCCCTCCATTAAAATGAAAAAGCGCGGCAGTTTTCACTGTCGCGCCCTTTATTGAGATGGCTGTCACTAAAGTACCATGTCCCACAGTTCAAAAATGGGAGCTAGCACCACAAACATGGGACCAAGACACCTCAATTAAGCACTAATCCCGTTTATCTGGCGAATGCTCCAACCAAAATGCTGACTCAATTCACTTAGAACTGAACTAAAGCTCAAACGCTGACTAAGGAGCCACATTAACCGACGGCATATTGGCCAACATACTGGCAATGAGACTGTCGAAATTTTCGGTTAGCTCATCCATCTTTTTAATGTTGCCAAAACCTTGGGCAAGCACTCGCCAAATTGGCTCATCAACGCCCTGTATTTTAGTGGGTTTAAAGAGCGCTATCACCACGGTACCTTTGTCATACTTTTGGGTATTCACACCGTCGGTTGACAGCCCAGCGACTAACCCTGTCACTGCCAAAATTTGTTCATCGCTCATTTCAGTTCCCATAGCGACGCCAAAGCCAACCTGAAAATCCGCCAGTAGTGGATCTTCAACCCAGCGATATCCCTTACTCTGCAAAGTTTGCTTTAATACGGCTTGCATGTGTTGCAACACTGGCTGCGGATCTAAGCGTTTATCTGTGATGATTTTTTGAAATTTAGGATGCCAAGTAAATGTCATTGCCGTTGACGGTAATTCACTGAGATCGCCAGACATCACGATTGTGGTTCGCAACGGCTGCGCCGCGTTATCCGTCACAGTCACGCACCCAGTAAGACCTAAAACGCTGCTAAAAAGCAGTATTAACACTCTCAAATACCGACTTAACACTCGGTCGGGAACCCAGCAAGGAACTCGACTGAACTGTCGATTTAGCACTCCACTTAGCTCACTATGTAATGATGGATTCATCATGCCCTGTTACCTCAATCTATAAAATGCTGTCTAAGGATAGTTGCTATTACTAAAACTGAAAGCTGATATCCATCATAGTGTTAAATCAGCATATTCCAATATATCTTGATATTCGTGCTAACACAGAGAACCATCAAACTGCGCTAGCCCTATTCTCACGCCATCAATCCCATCGAGGCATGTACATATTTTGTTATTCTTTTTAGTTTATAAACTCGCTATGTCGTATAGGCGCGGCAACATTTAATCGCTAGAATGCCTCGCCTGCGTTGCAATCAAATGTCGCAATTATAAATAATAGCAACACAGTATTGCGTACCGTCCGATGAGTAAATCGCAGGCTCAATGCGGCAAATAATCACAATGCCATAAAACTAAAATAAAAGTGTGGATCTATCTATGGAGTTAATACTCGCTATCGCGTTGTTTGCCTTTTCATCTGGGATCACCCCAGGGCCTAACAATATTATGCTGATGACCTCAGGGGTAAACTTTGGCGTAAAACGCAGTATTCCGCATCTTATGGGAATAAGCCTTGGCTTCCCGACCATGATCCTCGCGATAGGTTTGGGCTTGAGCGCCCTATTCCAAAGCTATCCTATCATCCATCAAGTGATTAAAGTCGTCGGCATAGGTTACCTTTTGTATCTGTCTTGGTTGATTGCCAACAGCAGTAGCAAGATGGAAGGTAAAGCCATTGCTAAACCCTTCAGTTTTATCCAAGCCGCGGCCTTTCAATGGGTCAACCCTAAGGGCTGGATCATGGCCGTGGGCGCGATTGCGACGTTCACGTCAGTACAGCAGGATTTGACCCCGCAGGTCATCACTATTGCAACGGTATTTTTGTGCATCGCATTTCCCTGCGCTATCGTCTGGCTCGGCTTTGGTGTAGCCCTTAAACGCATTTTAAAAAATGAGCGCCAACAGAAGATTTTTAATATCAGCATGGCGCTCTTGCTTGTGGCGTCTATCATCCCTATGATCGCCCCCTAATTTTTAAGCACGAGCAAACGACCGCCATGAACGAAATTGACATGATCACTCAACAAACCGACGACTGGGTGAAAAAAGTGATCATGAAATACAATATTTGCCCCTTCGCCAGACAAGAAGTCGAGCGCGGCAGTATTCGGTATCTGGTGGTGGAACAAACCAAAGTCAAACTCGTACTCAAGGCATTGATTGAAGAATGCCAATACCTCGACGCCCACCCCGAAGCCGAAACCACACTGTTTATTCTACCCCGTGGTTTTGAGGGGTTTTATGCTTATCTCGACCTCATCGACATGGCAACCGATACGCTTATCGAACACGAGTACGAAGGCACTTATCAACTCGCCACCTTTCACCCAGACTATTGTTTCGATGGTGAACCACAGGACGGGGCAGCCAACTTCACCAACCGCGCGCCCTACCCAACCCTGCACATCATCCGCGAAGCCAGCATGGAGTTAGCCCTTGCTAACTACAACGATCCCGAAACCATCCCAGAACGTAACATCGCCTTTTGCGAACGCAAAGGCAGCGACTTTTTCGTCAAACTGTTAGCAGAGTGCATGGGGAAATAGCTTCGTTTCTTTAAACAACAGAAAGCAGTTATACAAAGCAAGACAGGGTTTATTGGGCTGTTGACGTTATTCCAAGTTAGACATTAAGCACTATCATTCCAGTGACTCGCCGTGAACTCATCCATGAGGGCTCGACGACGGCATCCATGCCGCCAACGGTCACTTACATGCCAGTGCTTAATTCAGTTAACCTTTGCACATATCTTCGACCCAGCCAGAACAAATATTTAACCCAAATACACTGTCACTATCTGAACTCTTTGCTCTTCTTATATAAACTTATCAATAACGGCTGACACATCAACAGCGGGTCGCATTCACACCACCCTTATTGTTAGACTTGTTCACTTCAATTTCAGCCATTGATTCACGTTCAAACTTAAGAGCTTCGGAACGATCACCGAGATACCGAGGTAGACAACCTAATGCCATAAAGCCACCTAAACTTTGTTCGTGATGACCGACAATTAAGCCGCCGTAACAATTATGCGCATGACAACCACTGAGCAAGGTTGCATTATTTGTAATCAAAATATTACTCGGCCTTACTAAAATCTCTACCCCATTTCTTAAAAATCGGCCTCGTTTTATAACAACTTTATTTGGTGGTTTGAAGTCTATCTCTATAAGTATCTTACGATGTGCCTCCCGAATTGAAAGCCTTGTACCAACTAGCTGGATATCCCATGGTGCAGTAGAGTAATAAAGCTGATTATTTTTAATATGAAGAACTGGTGCATTAAATTCATCAAAAATAACAAGATTTAAGAGTAAATGTCCATCCGCCATAACCAGCCCAATCAAGGGAGTACCATCTACGCTAATAGGTACCATTGCGGTTCCATATCCTTGATCCTCACATGTGAAGCTATTTCCGCCAATCTCAATTTCAGCAGTTTTTCCCGAAAAATGAAGGCAGTATGGTTTAGAAACGCCTTCACGAAGATTAAATGGATCTGAATCAGCATTGCGTACCATTTCTTTGGGCAGGAACCCACCCGTTTTTTCTCTATGGTGTTGATCGCACAATAGCGTTATTTCTTCAGCGACATGGCGCTTAACGCTAGCCCATTCCTCCATATGCTCATATTCATAGAGTGGCATTCCGCAGATAACACAACCGAAGCCACAACGTTGCCTAACCTCTCGTTAAATAGGGAGAGGTATATTCCTACTATTACAATCTTGATCCTTGGTCATTCAGATTCCTTTTTGAAGCTAACCTTTAATTGATGTACTGCACGTTTACCTTAACTAAACCAACAAAATGCACACGCTCAGCCTCCAAACCTGCAGCCTGAACATCAACCTTACAATATATGATTGATTTTAAATGCCGCTAAACTTATCAATATTAATAAAAGTAAGCCCCAAAAATTTTCAAATGGTTAGCACCTCTATCAAATTAAAATTTTAACTATTCTTTAAACCGACTCAAAGATGATGATAAATATCAAATTTTATAATAAGAATCGAATGTAGTAGCTGACGTGACCTTCGATGACATGGATGTCATCGTAGAGCCGCCATGGATGGCTTCACGGCGTGTCACGGAAGCAACTGCACTCGATTTACAACAGGCAACGATTCAGATTCAAGCAATCACTCAAAGAAGTCTTAATCCCCATACATCAAAGGCATCACGACTTAATTGTTCCCTAAAATCTGGGTGAGCGATGGCGATCAACGCTTGTGCCCGTTCGCGCAGGCTGCGGCCGCGTAGATTGGCGGCGCCGTATTCGGTCACAATGTAATGCACATGGGCCCGAGTGGTGACAACCCCAGCGCCAGGTGATAACACGCTTGCAATGCGAGAAAGCGTTCCCCCCGCGGCAGTGCTGGGCAGCGCAATCACAGAACGACCACCTTCAGATAACCCTGCTCCGCGGATGAAATCCATCTGGCCGCCAACACCGGAATAGATTTTAGTGCCAATGGAATCGGCACACACTTGGCCTGAAAGGTCGACCTGCAGCGCCGAGTTAATCGCCATCACATTGGGATTTTTACGGATAATGGCCGTGTCGTTAACTTGCTCTATGTCCATAAAGATGACCGCAGGATTATCATCAACATAGTCGTATAATTTCTGGCTACCCAGGGCGAAACCTGTGACGAGTTTCCCCGGATAAAAACGCTTCTTGCTGTTGTTAATCACGCCCTTTTCAACCAGTTGTAATATACCGTCAGAAAATAGCTCTGTGTGGACGCCTAAGTCTTTATGTTCGGTTAAACAAGACAGCACGGCATCGGGGATCGCTCCTATACCCATTTGTAAACAATCGCCATTACGCACCAATTGGGCAACATTTTTACCGATCGCCAAACTCACCGCATCCCCCGTCGCGAAGGAATGAATGGGCAACGCCGCGCTCTGCTCATACACAGCGGCAAAACGGTCGATATGGATAAAGCTGTCGCCATGGGTTCGCGGCATTTGTGGATTAATATGAGCGATGATCTTACCCGCGACTTGGCAAGCTGCGAGCGTTGCTTCAACCGAAATGCCTAAGGAACACATGCCATGCTTATCGGGTGGCGACACTTGGATAATTGCGGTATCAATTTTTTGCTCGCCGGAACGAAATAACTTAGGCACTTCAGACAGGAAAATCGGCACATAATCCGCGTCACCACTTTGCAGTAATGCCCGCGTTGGCAGCCCACCGAAAAAACATCGATGGCGTAAATGCCCCTGTAAACTGGGATGGCTTAAGGATTCGGCGCCTTCAGTATGTAACTGTAACAGGGTGAGATTTTCTTTGGTGAGAGCATGCTGCGCCAACGCATCTAATAAAATGCGCGGAGTGGCGCCCATGGAATGAGTCCACAGCGTCTCGCCGCTTTGAATTAAAGCAACCGCATCGAGCGCGCTATGACAAATGATTGGAGGCATAATGAATTCCCTTCGCTAAGCATGATGGCGGCAATCGCCCTAGCGGCAGTGTAAGGGATATCCTAATTAAGCAACATCGATTTCAATGGCTTAGCGCGACTGTTTATCTATAGTTTGCGCTATATCAAACTCTGGATTATTAATTGGATCGCAAAATACACATTCAACCTGTTTTGGCACTAGAGGGGAATAAAGCCTCTGGCTAAAATGCTTTGCAGAAATTTGATTAGGGATAACACCAATAAGCCCGTATTGGTTATCCCCATCAGCGCTCAGCCTTACCAAATATATATTACTTTACCAATAATCAAGTCTTGAGGAATAAACCCAAAATATCGACTATCTAAGCTATTGTCTCTGTTATCACCTAAGACGAAATACTGACCAGCGGGAACTAACCATTCATCCCTTAATGTGTTTTCCTGCACATAATAGCGATCAACCAGTTCTTTCTGATGGCGGAGTAATAATACCTGATAGCGAATATCATCCAGCGACTCTTGGTAAACAGCTTGAGTCTCAGTACTCAACTCGGGTAATAAGGTTTTATCGATAAGATCGTATTGAGAGTCCAATACTGCACACGCTTCCCTCGATACATTGCAGGCTTTCTGCACAAAAATAGTTTTGTCGCGATAGATAATCCTATCGCCGGGTAGACCAATTACACGTTTTACATAGTCAATCGTCGGGTTTGCAGGGTATTGAAATACCAATATATCCCCTCTTGCGGGTGTTACCGATGGCGTCGACTTAGCCAGTTGAAAACCTAAATATCGATAGTTACCAAAACCATACTTGCTCACCAACACATGATTGCCAGGTGCTAACGTCGGCTTCATGGAAGAGGCCGGAATACTAAAAGGCTCAAAGAAAAAACCTCGTAACACAATCAGCGGTAACATCATCAAAGCGTAACTCGCTAACACTATCCACCAGCGAGCATACCAGCGGCGGGGTTGAGTAATATCGTAACGACGGGCGATCATAAACCCGTGAATGGGACAAATAACAATAAATAACCAAGAGAGGTAAATATGTTGAAGCCAAGCCATATTTCCCGATTTAAATGGGAAATAGTTTGAGTGTAAAAATACATCCACGGCCGCGATAATCAGCGCACCAATAAAATATCGAATAAAATATTTAAATTGATTAACGTATAAAAATACAAACGGCTGAAAAAATAGACCTAATAATATTGCGAGCCAAGCTTTTGGCTTCCATTGAATATCCAATTGAACTCCGTTTCACCCTAGATTTGGAAAACGGCATCATAATTCACTGCCTAACCTAGCACAACCTCATTCCCAGTTGCTGATAGCCTGCCATGCGACTATCAGCATACTGATGATAATATTAATCTAGACGCTTAGAGAATCTCATACTGGCAATCAATAACCCAATACAAGTAAAACCTATCATCCACAGGGCATCAAATTGCAGATCCATCACTTGGGCATCGCGCAGCACTATGGCCCGTGACATGCGCATAAAATGGGTTGCGGGTAAGGCTTCGGCAATCCACTGCGCCGCGATAGGCATGGCTTCGTAGGGGAACATGAATCCCGACAAGAGAATCGATGGCAGGAGGATAAATACCGTCATCTGCATCGATTGCAACTGGGTTTTCGCTATGGTCGAAATCACTAATCCTAAGGTTAAACTGGCGCAAATGAACAACATAGCAGCAAGGGCGATGGAATCAAGCCCGCCGCGAATGGGCACATCGAACAACAGATGCCCTGCGCTCAGGATAATGGTCACTTGCACAAAGCCAACCATCACATAGGGCACGATTTTACCCAGCATCAACTCCAGCGGCCGCACTGGCGTAGTGATCAAAAACTCCATATTGCCCTGCTCGCGCTCGCGCACTATGGCGGCGGAGGTGAACATCACCATGGTCATAGTCAAAATCACCCCCAACAGACCGGGCACTATGTTGACCACAGAACGTTGTTCTGGGTTGAAATATTGCACCACTTCAAAACTCGGCATCGCCGTTTTTAGTGCTCTTCCTGCGACTTCATCCAGTGGCATTTGCCTTAGGCTACGAATAGTTGAAGCGACAACCGTATCTGAACCATCCACTAGCCATTGGCCAGCGGGTTGTGCGATATAGGACTGCGCTAAATATTGCTGACCCACAAAGCTTGGGTGACGCACTAAGCGTTCATCAAGATCGGCACCAAGGTACAGCACGGCCTTCACTTCACCGCGGGTAATGGCCGCCTCGGCCTCCTGAGCACTGAAATAAGTGCGTTTAAAATCGACCACTTGGGTCGCTTCTACCGCTTTAATTAAGGCGCGGCTGTAGGCGGAATCACTTAAATTGACCAGCCCAGCGGGCAGATTACGCGCATCGGTATTAATCGCGTAACCAAACAGCATCAGTTGCACCAGCGGGATCATCACTATCATGCCAAAGGTCATGCGATCCCGAGACAGTTGCCTAAGTTCTTTGATCACTATCGCAAAAATCCTACGCCACATGGTCAGTCTCTCCCTTGGAAACCCCAGCCAAGCGCTCGCCAGTACAAGTGACAAACACATCTTCTAAGCTAGCGCGCACTTCTTCCATCGTCCGGCTGGCAACTCTTGGTTTAAGCCAAGCGAGCGGATTTTCAATATCGCTGCGCACTAACACCCGCAAACGACTGCCGATTTGCGCCGCCGACAATACCGCAGACTCGCTGATCAGTGATTGTTTTAAAGTGCGTAAGTCGTCCCCTGAGATCTCAACCACCCGAGCCCCCATAGCCGCCATCAGCTGCTGGGGTGAACCGTCGGCGCGTTTTATCCCGCGCTCTAAAATCGCAAGATCATGGCAACGCTCGGCCTCATCCATATAGTGAGTCGACACAAGTATCGTAGTGCCTTGGGCACAGAGATCGAATAAGCGCTCCCAAAACTCGCGTCGATTTTCAGGATCGACCGCCGATGTCGGCTCATCGAGAAACAATAATTCGGGGTGATGTAAGGTCGCTGCCGCTAAGGCCAAACGCTGTTTCTGGCCGCCACTCATGGAGCCCGCCATTTGTTTCTCGCGGCCGACTAAATCGTATAGCGTGACTAACTCGGCTATTCGCAGCTTTGATGCTCGGCGGTTAAGGCCATAAATTTGCGCGACAAACTCTAAGTTTTCCCGCACCGAAAGATTGTCGTACAGGGAGAATTTTTGCGTCATATAGCCAATACGGCGACGCAGTTTTTCCTCGGCGCCGGGTAAGGTTTCACCCAATACGCGGATATTCCCCGATGTGGGACTCAGTAACCCAGTCAACATACGAATTGAAGTCGATTTTCCGCAGCCATTGGGGCCGAGAAACCCATAAATTGTGCCCTTGGGAATGGCGAGGTCGAGGTTTTCCACCGCATTAACACCACCAAAGGCGCGGGTCATCCCTTGGGTCTCGATAGCAAAATCAGCGCTTTTCATGGCTGCTCCACTTTTTGCTGCACTCCTTGCAGCACATCGAGTTGCAGCACATCGAGTTCAACTTCTAATGCCATGCCAGTAGGTAGGTCCTGATCTGTGGCGGAAATGGTGATATCGGTCAAATACATCAGCCGCGCTCGATCACGTTCATTTAGCGCATAAAATGGCGTGTAAGCAGGTTGACTGCGAATATTTCGCACAGTGCCAGCAATCGGTATCTCGCGGCCATCCACAAGAATATTGACGCCATCGCCCGCCTTCACTCTGTCTAACCAAGTCGCGGGCAGGTAAACCCGTACATAGGGATCCTCGCTCGCCAGTAAACCAATCAACTGGGTGCCTGCGGCAATGCGATCGCCGACTCGCCAAGGCAACGTATCGACAACGGCATCACGCGCCGCCACTAAGCTCAAGTCTGCTAAGGCTTTTTGTTCGATGGCTACACTGGCGCGAGCTGCAGTCACCGCGGCTTTAGCTTGTTCAAGCTGCTCACTACGGGTGCCATTTTCTAGCAATCGCAGGCTTTGCAGCGCTTCAGCTTGTTTAGCGAAACTGGTATCCCGCGCCGCACGGGCCGTATCTAAATCCGCTTGGCTAAGTACTTTAGTGGCAAATAAACGGTTTGTTCGTTCAAAGGCTCGCTGAGCCTCTTTCACGCTGGCATTTGTCCCGTCGAGCACGGCCTTGGCGCGTTCTATATCCTCTAAACGCGCACCTGTGACCGCCTCAGAAAGTTTAGCTTTAGCCTGTTCAAGCTCGGCTTGGCGCAGGGCGAGGCGCGCATTGGCTGAGGTTGTATCGAGCTGAATTAACACCTCACCCGCCTTAACCTGCTGACCTTCAACCACATTCACTTGAGTAATCAACTCACCTACGGGCGCGGTAAGCGTCAGCCTGTCCCGCTCGACAGTGCCAAGCACTCTGGGCGGCGCTTCAGTGCAGCCGACTAATAGCAAGATCACACAACCCACATTCACGTGCGTCAGAATTTTAAAATTCACACTCATTACGACTTCCTCGGTTCACGCAGTACACCTTGGGTAAAAACCTGCATATTGTGCAGCGCTAAACGCTGTAAACCATCAGCATCGGCACTAAAAAAACCGAACTGACGCATTAACACCGGGGGCGCAATAAGCGGAAAGACCATCAGACTCACGAAACTGAGGCGTGCTAAATCGGGATCTAATCCCTCCTTCAATAGCCCCGCATTGACTAATGTGGATTCGAGCCATTGCCGCGAGAGGGATAAAATTTGCTCAAAAACAGACAACATAATGCGATAGGGTTCTGAGCCATCGCCTTCCTGTAACACCCGTATAATCAACCGTGGCAATCCCAGGTTAGGTGCCATAACGCGATAATATGTCTGCATAAGTTCACCCAAGTTATTAGGGGCATCCGCAGCGGATATTTCGCGAAAACGCGCTAATACGGGCTCAAGGGTTTCCCGCACCATTTGTTCGAACAAGCCCGCTTTTGAACCAAAATAATAACGAATAAGTGCGGCATCAACCTCGGCTTCGCGGGCAATTTCACGGGTAGAAACACTGGGATAACTGCGATGACTGAAGAGATTTAGGGCTGCGATAATTAAGCGTTGGCGGGCATCGGAATCCCCTTTCGGACGACCAGGAGTCTGCGGCTGTGATTCAGTTTGGGCGGTAAATGGCACAACCCCCTTTGGGCGACCGGGAATAAGCGACATGGCAAGCTCCAGCAAAATTCATCTATTGATGAATATACTGAAAAGCCGCGTAAAAAGGCAGCAGTTAAATTCCTCATTTTCATTGATATTGAGGAATTTAACCCTAGCACTGCAAGGCTAAAATTTAGGTACCGTTCAATCGAAAAATTAAGCGGCCTTCTATTAAAGATTTATACAGTAAAAGCTTATGCGCCTTTCACTATCGCACTCAAACGGGTAATGAATTGCTGTACGGCTTCAACCGTGTCAAAACTAAAGGCAAGGCCATAGTGGGTTTCGGTCAAACTCTTATGCAAACGTTTGGGGAAACGTGTCATCTCGGCATTGTGGAAATAGTCGTATTTGGCATGCACGCCTGCAATAGTGGCAAGTTCGCCGGAAAAGACTTCGAATGCAGGGCGAATAATCAAGTTTGGTGATTTACCGTCGAGGTGTAAATAGAACGCCTCTTTGGTTTCTGGGAGCATGTATTCAGTAATGTTTTTTATGGTGAAATTAGTGCGACATTGCAGTCCACTTAAGCAACTCACCATCTTATTATGTTCTATCGCCAAACTTATTCTCCCGTGTTTGTTGTCTATTTAGATTAAACCTGCCCATATCGCGCTACTTTTTCTACTCCCAGTCAATCCATGGCTCAGATGACTGATTAAGATAAGAAGAATATCATCTCGGCAATGTTGGTTCTTATCCCGTTTATCCCACTTTACCTCAGCTCAGCCTAATCGGTTTAGTCTTTAAATGCACTAAAGTGATACCCATATCCCAGAGTAAATGGGCGAGTTTGAATTATTTATCACAAAAAACCTTTATATACAGAATGATAAACTGATTAACTCAAACACTAAGCGGGTGTCACAGAAAATTCTTTTGTGTGAGCAAATCGATATTTCAAACACGATAAAGCACAATTTAGTTTATTAGGCATTGCTTATCATCAGGTTACCAACCTTTAGTTTAACATTAAAACGAACCGTTCAAAATGCGACCCTGCGATTGCATTTTATAATGATGGTTTTACTTGCCAGCTTAAAATGTTGCGTCTAGGTTAATAAGCTTGAGTTAAGTCCTGTTGATAATGGCTAAGTTACGGCAATCACATTTGATGCCAACCTAAACTAGCGCATTCACACTATCCCGTCGTATTCAGGCCTTAAGTCATGTTTTACCCAAAGTGAGTAACCCGCGCTTAAGCGCCTATAAACCGAGCCATGCCAGCCGATTTCAAGCTTATTTACGGCAAATCCTGCATTAACTGACTTGCCCTGAACTGTCGCAACGGACTGGCGGCCACAATCAACAAGACCAACAACACGAGATATAGCCATGAAGATCAAAAAAGCCCTCATGCTCTTGGGTCTGTTCGCTGTCAGCCCAGTAACGTTAGCCGCAACCGGAGTCGCCTTTATCCATGGTACGGGTCACCAGACCAATGCCTTAGCCGATTACTGGACGCCCGAATTTGTTAACTCAGTGCGCCAAGGCATCCCAGTGCCAAACAATTACACAGTGATCAACTGCGACTTTGACCAATATATGTGGGAAGAAAGCGCCGCAGGTTGTCTGGCAACGCAGCTCAATAGCTTTATCCAAGCCAAAAATATCGACGACTTAATTCTGCTGACCCACTCCAATGGTGGCAACGTAGTGCGGTGGATTTTATCTAATCCAACGTGGGACAGCCGTTATCCTGCAGTGATCAACGCCACCTCAAAGGTTATCGCCATCGCGCCTTCCAGTGCTGGTACGCCGCTGGCCGATGCGGTGAACCAAGGTAATGTGTTCGAAACCAGCTTAGGCTGGCTCTTAGGCTATGGCAGCAATGCGGTGAAACAACAGCAAGTCGGTTGGATGGCAAACTATAACAACGCTTGGCTTAATGGCACAGCGGGTCGCCCATCGCTGGGTAAACCCTTCGAAGTCGTGGTGGGCTCAGATGTTGATTCCGCTATTTGGGACAGCGACAGTTACTGCGCGGGTTATCAATACCAAGTCGCGCTCGAAACCACCCAAAACTGGCTCGATAGCTGCTCCGACGGCTTCTTAAATTGCAGCTCACAAAAGGCGGCTGGCACTGTCTGGTTTACTGATAAACAAAAGACCCGTGGCCAAGAGCCCTTAAGCCATCAGCAGAGCCGTCGTACGTGTTTCAACTTAGACACGCTGATCCGCAACCACATTTAAGGAGCACTAAGATGCACACACTCAGCAAACTTGCCAGTGTCTTGGCGCTAAGCGGACTGCTTGCAGCCTGCCAAGATGAAGCCACACCCATAGATCCCAAAACCAATGCCAGCCCAATGTACGCCAAAGGGTTAACCCTAGCCGCGCCGAGCGATACCGATTTAGTCGATAGCAATATTGCCAGCCCAACACTCACGCCCATCAACACCAGTTCGGATTACATTAGCTTTATCACCCCGCTGTACGGCGAGTATCAGGCAAGTGCGCCGCAGCTTGAGCAAGCCAGCCAAAGTGACGAGTATTGGGTCAATGTAACAGGCGCACAGCTTAATGCGGGCGTGGGCCTCACCATGAGCCAAGCGTCGAGCTTAGTGCGCATTGCACCTCGGGGCGATACCCGCTCTGGCGCCTTAATGCATGCAGAGGCTATTGCCCCTGAGCGCGTACAAATTCAGCGCGTTACCCCTAATCAGTCACCCCAAGGCAAAGCAGCCAATAGCAGCGGGATAAACACCAATGAGTCACTGGTTAAATCAATGGTCAACGCCGATGCTTTGGCTAGCGCAGGGTTAACCGATGATTCGAGTGCATTGCAAATGTCGGCGAAAGCCACACCGGGCCAATATCGCCTGCAGGTCAGCCAGCCGTTAACACCGAGCGCCAGCTACTTAGTCAATGTGAAGGAAAAAGGCTCGCCCTATCAACTGAGCGTCAAAGCCCCCACCGCCATCGCGGCGGATGCGCAAAACCTTGGGCTTGAACTCGCTCTCAGCCAAAGTGATAACACCTTTGTACCACAGGCAAAACTCAAACAAGCCGATGGCAATATGCAACCGCTGGCGATGGTAAAACAAGGGGAGACATGGCAAGCGGTGATCCCCGCGGGCGTCGCACTTTCGAGCAGCAATGCAGGTTTCAGTGAAATTGAAATCACAGTACAAACCCAAGTCGATGGCCGACCTGTGCAGCGCACGGTCAAATCTGTCTTTAAGTCCTATGTCAATTCGGCGAGCATCAAGCCCAAAGTGCTCACGGTTTGGGATAAAGGCTTGCCTAACCAAATCAACTTTGAGTTAACTGTCGCCGAGGCGGGACGTTTTGGCTTAAGTGGCACGTTAACGGGCACCAACGCCGAAGGTCAAAAGGTGGCGATTCTACGCACCCAAGCGGCCAATTGGCTGACCCCAGAGTCGCCGAAGTTAAAGCTGATGTTAGATCCTAAGCTCATCCAAGCCTCGGGTTTACAGCAGCCCTTCGAACTCAATGAGTTAGAACTCCAAGATCAAGGTCAAATGGCCAGATTAAGCTATCAAGCCAAGGCACTAACCTTAACGCGCTAATTCAAAGGGACCAATGTTAAGGGGCTAACGTTAAGATACTTAGCTTAACGTGCTGATAAGTCAGGCTTGTTAGCCTTAAGTTCATCTCTAATACCAAGTGCCCAATCACGGGCACTTTTTTATTGTTGATCTTTTGCAATCGACACCTAAAAGCCATCACCTTATTTAACATCTAGCGCAAAGCACAAACTGTTGACAGAAAAATGACAAGCTAAAGACTATTTACCACACCTCACCCTGATAAAATTTACATTGATTATCAAGGGTTATTCCTTTTAAATAACAATCATCAACGGCATAATGTCAACGTCTTGACATCAGACCTTTGAATGACAAGCATAGATCTTTATAACAATACGTATAACAATAAGAGTGACTCACGGCGCAAGTTTTTACCGTGCCATGGTCAATACTCAATAAATGGACATCGTTATGAGTGACAGCACATTTTTCTTTGGTGAATGGCAAATCAATCCCAGCGCCAATAGTCTGCTCCTTGGCAAACAAGTCAAACAACTTGAACCCAAGGCGATGGATGTGCTGCTATTTCTCTGTCAACGGGCGGGCGAAGTCGTCAGCAGTGATGAAATAGTCAGCCACTGCTGGCCAGGTGTAGATACCGGCGACAATCCACTACACAAGATTATCAATCAGTTACGTCGAGCATTAGGCGATAGCGCCACAGAACCCACCTATATAGAAACCATACGCAAACGCGGCTATCGCACCTTAGCCGAAGTGCGTTTTCCTATCGGACACCAAGCCACCGCCAGCCCACAGAGTTGGCAAGGCGGCTCGCCCTTTCCGGGACTGCAAGCCTATAGCGCTAATTATGCCGAGGTGTTTTTTGGCCGCAGTGAACAAATCAGCACTTTGCTTAACCGGATAAGCCAACAAATCCTGTTTGGCCGTGCCTTCTGCCTGATCTTAGGTCCAAGTGGCAGCGGTAAATCCTCCCTGATTAATGCGGGTGTTGTGCCCAATTTAATGAAGGGCGACGGCTATACCCAATCAACCTGAAGATGCGTGGGTAAAGAGCTGAAAATTATCATTGATCCGCGACGCTAAACTTTCACCAATATCGGGTAATGTTTCTTTGAAAAATTTATCCAGTGCGGACCTGAAATCTCGCTTATTTTTGAAGTACACGCTGTTCCTCGCGTGCTCATTCATGACCTTCCACAGTCTTTCTATCGGATTGAGGTTCGGGCTGTAAGGCGGTAAATAATGCAACTCAATATTGTGCGAAATGCGAAA